>NZ_VPEO01000002.1:0-267532 GCF_013417155.1 Acinetobacter sp. YH16052
GAAATTCATGCACGTGTAGCAGTCCTCAACAGATTTACGGAATTAGGTCGACCACTTACCCAAGTTACGCCTTAAATTTGGCTCAATTAGGGGCGCTTTGCATTTCAAATCTTTGTGCAACAAAGTCCAATGAAGGTGACTTATAAAGAAACGCCAATATTCAGGTGTATTTTGGCTGAAAACTTGAATAGACCTGATAAGAACTCGTTTACATATTTTTCGACTTCCCTTCCTTTTTCATTTCGAATCCAGAAATGGCCTACCTAAGATCGCAATATTTAGACTGATGAGAGAAGAACATTTCTGATGATCTTGAGATTTGCCATTTCCTCAATGACAGGTTAAGAATTGCGTTAATCAACCAAGAAGGCATATATTTACAGCTGAAATACAATGTTTTAGCGTGAACTCAACTAGAATCAAGTGAGTATGCAATGTTTCTGATTTGCGAATTCAAAACTTATCTAGTGTGTTGTTGTATGTTATGAATAAGTGCTGAGCAGGGCACACATCCTATTCCCGACAAACCTAAAACAAGCACATCTCAATCCTTGATGGAACAATCTATGCAATGTCCTAAATGTGGCTCAGCTGATATCGAACAGCGCGATCATGAACAGAATTTAAAGAAAATTGGCGGCATTCTCATGAGTTCAGCGGGTGCAACTGCAGGGACTGTGGGTGGCGCTGCTTCAGGTGCATCGATTGGCGCTGCAATTGGTACAGTAGCCGGACCTTTAGGTGTGATTGTCGGCGGAACCGTAGGCACTTTTGTCGGTGCAATCAGTGTCGGGATTACCGGCGGTGTGGTCGGTAATTTTCTGGGGAAAAAAGCCGGGGTTTCTGTCGACCGTAATCTGTTTCAGGATTATCAATGTCTGAAATGCAAATACAGATTTAGTCAAAAAGATCAAAAAGATCAAAAAGATCAAAAAGATCAAAAAGATCAAAAAGAAGCCTAATAAAATTCAGGAAATGAAGTTCATGCTTCATTTCCTGTGAGTGCTTGTCAGACTCGATTGAGTTTCAGTACCACTTCACCTAAACGCTTGCCTTGTACTTCACACAGAATTTTTTCATCCTGACTCAGGCCCTGATCATGCCGTGGGCCGCTGACATGACTAGCGCCATAAGGCGTACCACCAGTTTTGGTATTCGAGAGTGCCGGTGTTGAGTTACTAAGCCCCATGATCATCATGCCATGATGGAACAACGGCGGCAGCATGGTCAGCAAAGTACTTTCCTGTCCGCCATGCATGGAACCTGATGCCGTAAACACGCAAGCCGGTTTACCGTGTAGCGCTCCATTCAGCCACAGACTCGTGGTCTGATCCCAAAAATATTTCATTTCAGAGGCCATATTGCCAAAACGGGTCGGTGAACCAAGCGCCAGGCCGGCACATTGCGCCAGATCGTCCAGAGTACAGTAAATATCCCCTTCTGCCGGAATACTCGGTTCAGCGACTTTTACCATGCTGGATATATTTGGAACTGTCCTGATTTTTACTGCCACGCCTGCCGCTTCAATTCCATTGGCAATCAGATGCGCCATTTCTTTGGTTGAGCCATATTTGCTGTAATATAAAACAAGGACATAAGGTTGCATCATGGTTCTTATTCATTACTTAAAAAAATAAAACTATACGATACTTTGCAAGTTTTTTGGTTAAGCTGATGATGAAAATTCATGATGATTAAAAAAATTGAGATTGGATGCAGATGATTGTTAAGTATTTAAAGAAATTACCTTTCTATGAAAAACACTGGTTTCAATTTGTTTTATTTGTACTTCGACGCTTTGAAACAGACCGCTGTCGCGAACAGGCAGGTTCCCTGACCTATACCACCCTGTTCGCCGTAGTGCCGATGCTGACGGTTTTTCTGGTGATTATTTCTTCCATTAAAGCCCTAGAACCTGCGCGGCAGCAATTACAGCAGCTGATTTATAGTAATTTTTTACCCAAAACCACCATTGCCTTTGATAAGGCCCTGAATGCCTTTACCGATAAATCCAGCAATCTCACCATCATTGGTATTCTGTTCTTGTTTGTGACGACAGTATTGATGCTCAGCAGTATCGAAACGGTGTTTAACCGCATTTGGCGCGTGACTGAAACGCGGGGCGGAATTATGGGCTTTATGCGTTACTGGACCATCATTTCGCTCGGGCCGATTTTACTCGGCAGTGCATTTGTGATTTCTTCGACCGTGGCATCCATGAGCATTCTCAGCAATAACTTTGCCGGTTATGAGCTTGATGGCGCTTTTGTCCTCTGGGCGATTTCCTTTTCTTTGACTGTACTCGGATTTTTCATTTTGAACTGGACCATCCCGAATCGCAGTGTACCGCTTAAATCTGCCTTTATTGCCGGTCTATTTAGTGCCGTGGTGTTTGAGCTGCTGAAAAATCTGTTTGGCTATATCATGTCAAACTTTACCAGCTATGAGATCGTCTATGGTGCCTTCGCCGCCGTGCCGATTTTCCTGCTCTGGATTTATCTGTCGTGGATTATTGTGTTATTGGGGGTTGAAATCAGCTATGCCCTGACGGCGTTTGAATCTGGGCAGGACAATAAACGCCATCCCATCGTCATGCTGCTGGATCTGTTAGAATTATTTTATAAAAAGCAGAAAACTGGTGAAAGCATCAGTGAAGCCCAAGCACTTGAGGTCTTAGGCCGGGATGAAATTGGACGCTGGCCGAGCTATGTCGCCATGTTTGAAAAGCAGAATTTGATCAAACGTACCGATGAAAATGAATATGTGCTGGTTCGTGATCTGGATCAGGTCAGCTTCTGGAATTTTTATCTGCAATTACCCTATCCACTGCCACGCAAAAACCATCTCACCAATGCCCAGACTGATGACATCTGGATGCAAAATTTCTCACCTAGATTACAGGAAACCGATCAATATCTGGAAGAAAAACTCAATTTTCCATTGTCCGAACTGTTCCGACATAAATAAAAAAATCCTCTCGCTTGAGAGGATTTTTTTTAACTGATAGCGGTAGATTTCCAGCAAACAATCGCACCTACGCTTACCAAGGCTGTCCCGATCCAGAAACTGAGTTCGGGCCTGACATCCGGAATCAGCATCGACATGACTGAAGAAAAAATCGGCATAAAATAGGTGGCTAAAATCAGCACCTTGATATTGCCGAATTGCATGCTCTGATTCCAGTTACTATAGGCGATATCAATCAGACTGCCTACCACCGTAATTCCCAGCCATAGCTTGAATGTGGGCATGATAAAAGGTTCGTTTAATCCTAAATGTAAGAGCCATAAGCTGATTACAGCGACCAAAAAGAAAATCGGTACACCATTTTGTCCGCGGCCGTAGGTTCTGGTCAGAACGCAATAGCAAGGCCATAACAAAGCGCCGAGAAAGGCAAAGCCATAGGCCCAAGGATTTTCAGCTAAAGCCTGCATAAACTTCGGCAGATTAGTGATTTCTGGATTGACCACCAGCATCAGTCCCATTACGGCGAGCAGAAAGCCGGGAATCACCCAGAGGCGGGCCTGCAACTGCCGGGTAAAAATCGAAAAAACAATCATCAAGGGTGGCCACAGATAATTGATCATGGCAATCAGCATCACTTGTTCACGATTATCCGACCATGCCACGGCAACCAGAAATAGAATCTCATAAGCCACAAATAAAGCGCCACAACCGAACAGATAGCGCTTGGACATTTGCTTGATTTTTGGGAAACCCGTGAATGCCAAAATCGCCAGACTGCTAAAACTATAAATTAAAGCAATCCCCTGCACTGCACTTGTAGATTCAGTAATCAGTTTCACTACAGCGACCAGACTAGCCCAGATCAGAATGGAAGACAGGCCAATCCAGGTCGCTAAATTTACAGACCAGTTTTTCATACTTGCTCTTGAATAGTTTTATTGATATTCGGTTTTTTCAGCCATCCCTGCAAACTCACCAGAATCACGCCCAACATCACCATACAGGTGCCGATAATAAAATTGATTTCGATATGTTCATCCAGAATCAGCACCCCGAACAGCATGCCGAATACAGGGGTCAAAAAGGAAAATACCCCCAACCGTGATGCCAGATAATGTTTCAGCATCCAGAACCAGATCAGATAACTGGCAAAGGAAATCAGTACGGTATGAAAAATCAGACTGGAAATAGACAACACCGTCCATTGAATAGCTGCTTGCCCAGTCAGAACAGCCAGAGGCAATAACAGGATTCCACCCATCAATAATTGATAGAACAAAGTCTGGGTTGCAGGTGCTTCAGCCAGCCGGCTCAGACGTACACTGACTGTGGTGGCTGCCCAGAATACGCCGCCAAGCAAGGCCAGAAAATCTCCCCACAAGGCATCAGTCTGTAGACCTGACCCCGTTTGTGGACGTAACAGAAAACTGACTACAATTCCGCTAAAGGCGAGAAATATTCCGCCCCATTGCACAGCAGACAAACGCTCTGCCGGCAATTTCCAGTGCAAACCCAAAGCCACAAAAATCGGTGCGGTATAGAGTAAAACAATCGTATGCGAGGCTGAGGTATAACGCAGTGCCTCACCAATCAGATAGAATTCGGTTGCAAACAACACACCGACCAGCAATCCTGCAGGTAAATAGCGTGCATTCCACAGTTGACGGCGTACGCTTTGCCGAATCAAGGGATAAACCATCAGCGCAGACAAGGCTGAACGCAAGGCAATTTGCATCAGGGCTGAAATATCATTCGCGGCCCACTTCAGTACCACCTGTTGTAAACCCCACAACATACACAATACAAACATGATGGCAGATGCTTTGGCATCTAATACGTGACGCTGGCTCACATACGGTCCTGTTGCTCATTTGGAAGGTACACTATAAAAGTGTCAGAAATAAAAGATATACTTCAAAACAGACAAATGATGGTGTTATTCAGGCAATTTCGGTGATGCATAAAAAAATCCAAGCAGATTCAGCTTCGCTCAAGCAACTTCCGACCCATGATCTGATTAAAGCACCTCTGTGGATCAGCTTCAGGGAGGATCCTGCGCAATCTGTTTATCCGCTACATGGCCATGCTTGGGGAGAATTTGTCTATGCTTTTCATGGCGTGATGGAAGTGAATATTAATCATATAAATTATGTGACGCCTTCACCTCACGGCATCTGGCTTCCACCGAATTTAGAGCATCGTGGTCTGAACCGTACCGCGGTTTCTCATGGCACCCTGTATGTGCATGAATCGCTGTGTAGCCAACTTCCCACTCAACCGGGTATCTTGCTCAGTGCGCCTCTGGTCACTGCTTTATTTACCCACCTGAAACAACTGCATCAGCAAGATCATCCAGCACTCGAGAATTCAGCTGAATATCAGCGTCTGCTACAGGTGCTGCTTGATCAGCTCCAGCAAGCCCAACTGGTCAGCAGTTATCTACCGCATTCAGAACATGCATTGCTGAAACAGATTTTAGATTATTTACATCAGCATCCGGCGGATCAAAGCTCGCTGCAGCAACTGGCCGAACGCGTCAATTTAACTGAACGGACGCTAGCCCGATACAGCCAGAAAGAACTGGGAATGTCACTGCATGAATGGCGGCAACGCCTGAAAGTGATGCAGGCCATGTCTTTATTAAATGCAGCACATAGTGTTGAAAGCATTGCCTTTGATCTGGGCTATGCCAATGCCTCGGCATTTATCAGCATGTTTAAACGCTGGATGGGAACCACCCCTGATCAGTTTCGCAAGCGTTATACTGTTAATGATTAAAATTATGCATATGAAAAAGGAGCCCATTGGCTCCTTTGATTCAAAATCTTGGTTATTTCACAAAAGTCATCCAGACATAATCCTGAGACTGCCCTTTGAGGGTCATTTTCAGTTGATCGCCTGAATGTAATGCCGCAACGCCTGCCGGTGTACCGGTCATCACCACATCACCTTCTTCCAAAGTAAAGACCTGACTGATATCAGCCAGCAAGGTCGCAATATCAAAAATCAATAACGCAGTATCACCTTTTTGACGCAGCTCATCATTGACTTCAAGTGTGTAATGCACATCTTTCCAGTCAGTAACCACATCCGCTACAGGCACCCAGTCCGACAACAGACAAGAACCATCAAAGGCTTTGGCACGTTCCCAAGGCTGGCCTTTTTTCTTGAGATCATCCTGTAAATCACGCAAAGTTAAGTCCAGACCTAAAGTCACCGCACCCACAGCTTCAAGTGCTTTCACAGGATCGCTTTCTTTGCTTAAAGTCCGGTCAATACGCAAGCTGAGTTCACATTCATAATGACAGTTGCCCCATTCCGGATTCCATTCAATGCCTGCTTCAAGCGAACTTAAGGCACTCGGAGGCTTAATAAACAATACCGGACGATCAGGGATCGCATTGCCGAGTTCTTTGGCATGATCGGCATAACTGCGACCCACACAAACGATTTTGGATGGACGTGTGCTCATGATCAAAACTTCCCTTTTCCTTTTATAGATATCTGAATTATTTTTTAAATGTATGCTCGAACATACTCTGTTCAGTGCCGTCCTTAAAAGCACGCTTCGGTACGATCACGACGGTACGGTTTTTCAATTCCAGCATATAAGTCAGTTTACCGACAGCAAAATTCTGAACTTCGCTATATGGCACCAGCTTGCTACGATCATTATTAAAAATTTCCGCATAGTCCTGATATAGATCAATGCCCTGTTCGCTTTTACCAAACTGATATTTAACAAACTGGCGTTTAAACATCATCGGCAGGAACCAGTAACGCATGATGCCTTGCAGGAGCAGAAAGAATGCGCCCAAAGCCACGTAATAACGTCCGACGCCATCAAAGCCCATCGAGAAACCCCAGATGATGATCCCGATACTGACCAGAGGCGTCAGAAAACGTGAAATCTGCTTTTTACCAAACGTCGCCAGGGCAAAACCATCCTGAGATTCTTCTAAAGTCAGAAAATAACGGGTCGATAAAGTCGGTGCTGACTCAGTCATAGCATCACATCAAAAATAAAATCTTGCCCAATACTATACCAAAATATCCATAGCGCTTATGGCCTGTCGCATCAATTACATAACTTTGCTTTGGAAATACGTGCATTTGGTTTTAAATAAACAGCAATTAAAACAAAAAATACGCAACAGGATGTTGAATGAAAGGATTAAAGCAATGCATGCTCATCGGTGTTTGTTTGACAGTTTCTGCCCCAGCACTGGCCAAAATCATTGCCTGGAATGCCGAACTTCCGAGCAGTCTGAGTGCTTATCAAGGCAATGCCCAGCAACTGGCAGAATTAACCGGCGAGCGGATTCTGATTTATGCGCATCCCTCATCTAAAACCCAGCTTCCGACCTTAAACAGCAATGCAGCCAGCAAGACACAGTTTTATAGTGCGGCTGTGATATTGCCGGTAGCTGAAGCTCAGGTTGAAAAATTGCTGCAACATTATCCGAATTATGTCGGCCTGTTTCCGACCTTAAAGTCGGCCAAGGTGCTGGAGCAGCAGGGTTCGATTCAGCAGGTTAAATATCAGGTTCATATCCCGACCCCGATTCCAGTCTTGAACTTTAAAGAAACCGTAGTGATGCAGCATCATCTGGGTGAAAACAGCATCAGCACCTTAATTATTGATGCGCCGATTCCCTATGGTGCAGGAAAACTAGAATGGTTTGCACTGGGTCCACATAAAACTCTGGTGACTGTCACCCAATGGGGCGACCTGAATCAACCTAAAGGCTTTTTATTCAGTAAGATTCTGAATGCGCTGCCTGAAGCTAAACTCGGCATTCCTCCGAGTACCAACGCATTTCTGCTGGAAGCACTACAACAACGTTTTAAAGACGAGCATACAGCAGCGCTAGCAACTCCGATTCCGCAGATGAGATTCAACCCTCAACAGCTACAAAAAATTGCCCAGATCAGCCAAAAATCTGGCCAACCAGTCAGTTTCATTTTGCCGAACTATCAGATTAAAGAAGGAAAAGCCTCAGAAAATTTAAGATTTAGCAGCACCTATCAATATTTTGCGCATCCGGTCGAAAAATTGCGGCCGTGGTTGGCTGCTGAAGCAACCCAGCAACTTTTCCCCCGGCAGATCAAGAAAGTCGAACTCAATTCGATCAATAACCAGAATATAGATGCCAACTATAAGGTTTCGGTGGGTTTGGGCGTGATTCAAATTCCATTTAATTTCAAGATGCGTTTTTACCAGCCTGATTCCCTGCAAAACCAGTTTAATGCCAATGGTGGCGACTTGAAGTTTGTAAAAGGTGGCATGCGCTTATTGCCACAGTCACAAGGTACCTTATTTCAAATTACCAGCAGCATGAAAATTCACGATCAGGCGCCGTTCTTATTAAGAGCCATGCGCAGTATGCCCTATCACGATGTTTTACCTGCGGTAGGCGGCAATACCGTTTATGCACTGAAAGTGCAGCAGAAATTAAGATGAGAGGAAGCAGAGAGTTATTGGTTTTTTATATGAAAATAGTTAAAAATCACAGACGTAAAAAAACCGCATCAACGTGCGGTTTTTTCAGAATTCTTATCAAGATTGGTGCGCTCAGAGAGATTCGAACTCCCGACCCCTTAGTTCGTAGCCAAGTGCTCTATCCAGCTGAGCTATGAGCGCGACGTCTTGATGGGGTGCATTATACGAGCTTTTTCAGTCTTGTTAAGTGTTTTTTAATAAAATCACAACTGAATGTACAGTAATTAAACGATGTATCAAAATTTATAGTTTTCTGCTGAAAATTTCTGCGGATTTAGAGCTAAAAACACTTAATTAATTCAATCAAGAGGCTTGTATTTTCCAAAAATTCCATCACTACGCAATGGGTCAGCCTTAAGTATTCTTAACCAGGTATTCAGCCAGAATAGAATTCAAATATAAAACGACCATCATCCTTGTACACTTTATCACTCGCCTATTGTTCCAGTCTTTACTTCTCCTGCCCTTTGATAATGCGTAAACACAATACCATTTGAGCTGGCCAGATGATCTATCAATTGAAAAGCGGCGGGTATTGATTCATGGCTAAACAGGCGTTTGCCAACACCGAGTATAATTGGAAAAGTCAGCAGACGAAGTTCGTCCACAAGCTCATATTTGAAAAGTGTCTGTACGACTGCAGCACTACCATACACGCGAATATCCCCCTCTCCCGATGCTTTAAGATTGATTATCTCATCAATGCTTTTCAGAAAAAGGGTATTTTACCAGTCGGAATGCTCCAGACTAGTAGAAAGAATATATTTATTGACGTCATTGATTCCCGGCCAGTCTTCAGTATGTGTGGGCCAGTAAGATTCAAAAATCTGAAAAGTGTTTTTCCCCAAAAGAATATCGGAGGGCTGCATCCATTTTTGCATGATGGCATCAAATGCCGGATCAGGTTCCGCGTTAAAATACGGCGCCACCCAGCCACCATATTGAAAACCACCAGATATATCTTCTTTCGGGCCGCCGGGCGCCTGCATCACGCCATCTAGGGTCAAAAATTCCTGGACAATGATTTTTCTCATCACGACTGCCTTTATTTTTATTCACTCGCCTGAGACTTATTTTTAGCACGTGCTGTCTGGTGTTTCTGTAAATTTTAGGCACAAAAAAACCGCAACATGTGCGGTTAATTGTTCAAGTTGGTGCGCTCAGAGAGATTCGAACTCCCGACCCCTTAGTTCGTAGCCAAGTGCTCTATCCAGCTGAGCTATGAGCGCGTAACTTGTGTGCCTAGGTTGGCAATACGTTTTTTTGCTTAACTTACTTGGTGCGCTCAGAGAGATTCGAACTCCCGACCCCTTAGTTCGTAGCCAAGTGCTCTATCCAGCTGAGCTATGAGCGCGCGACATAAGTAAGCGTGGCGGTGAGAGAGGGATTCGAACCCTCGATACAGTTACCCGTATGCGTCCTTAGCAGGGACGTGGTTTCAGCCACTCACCCATCTCACCGTAACGTGCGGCCATAATACAAATTTCGGCATGGCACTGCAAGCGCAGCATCAAAAAAAAGTGCATATTTTTGCTCGTTTAAATACTTTTTAAGCAATTCCTCGATTTTTCGTGCATTTTGATAGTAAAAAACTGCATAAATTTCCAATTATCGAAAATTAACAGAAAATTGAAAACTTAAATGGATTATTGCAATCATTTACGTGCAGTCTGCGCACACATGTTTTATGCTAAACCTATCTCCTAAGATAAATTTAAAGACATGATGAAAAACTGGGTCGATCCTGAAGCAAAAGCTGAAGCCGAACGTTATGACAACCCTATCCCTAGCCGCACGCTCATTTTAGAAACCATCGAAAAGAACAATGCCCAGTCCCATGCAGACCTGGTCGAACATTTTGAAATTGCAGATCAAAAAAGTATTGATGCCCTGAGCCATCGTTTAATTGCGATGGTGCGTGACGGGCAACTGATGAAAGACGGCTACAAGTTTCAGATTGCCGTCGAGCAACCTGAATCCGAAGCGACGGTTTATATCAATTCCCGGGGGATGGGAACTGCCAACATTTCCGGCCAGGACGACCTATTACTGGCTGAGCGTGAACTGCGCCTGGTCTTTAATGGTGACCGCGTTAAAGTGCGTCAGACTTCGGTAGACCGTAAAGGTAAGGCCTGGGGCTATATTACTGAAGTTGTGCAGCATCGTGTCAAACAGATCATTGGTAAAGTGTCAGAGTATGATGGTGAATACTTTATCCAGCCAGCCAACCCGAATGCACATCAGCCAATTACCCTTGAAAAAGAACTGATTGAACATGCCCAAGTCAATCTGGGTGACTCGATTCGTGTGGCGATTGATACCTATCCGACCCGTGAAGAATTCGCGACTGGGCATATTGTGCAGTCCATGGCAGACAAGGCCGATACTGAAATCATCATTCCACAAACCATTTTAGAATATGGTTTGCCTTATGAATTCCCGGAAGAAGTTGTTAAAGAAGCCGAGAGCTTTAAAGAACCAACGGCCAAAGACCATGAGGGTCGTGTGGATCTGCGTGATTTAGCCTTAGTTACTATTGACGGTGAAGATGCACGTGACTTTGATGATGCCGTTTATGCCGAAAAACGTCCCGGCGGTGGTTATCGTGTAGTCGTAGCCATTGCCGATGTCAGCCATTATGTGCGTCCAGGCAAACCGCTGGATGATGAAGCGCAGGAACGCGGGACGTCAGTCTACTTCCCGCACTTTGTTTTACCGATGCTGCCTGAAGCATTGTCGAATGGCCTGTGTTCGTTAAATCCGAATGTTGACCGCCTATGTATGGTCTGTGATTTAAAACTGTCACGTGCTGGCCGTGTTACCGGTTTTGAGTTCTATCCATCTGTTATGCATTCCAAGGCACGTTTGACCTATGATCAGGTCGCACAGTATCTGGAAGGTGACAGTCAAGCCATTACCGAAGACCGTGAAGTTCGCAAGTCGATCAACACCCTGTTCCAGCTTTATCAAGTTCTTAAAAGTTTACGTGCTGAACGCCATGCCATGGAATTTGAAACCGTCGAAACTTACATGACCTTCGACGAACTGGGCGGAATTAAAGAAATTTTGCCGCGTAGCCGTAATGATGCGCATAAGCTGATTGAAGAATGTATGTTGCTGGCCAACGTGGCAGCCGCAGAATATGCATTGAAAAATGAAATGCCAATGTTGTACCGTGTGCATGAGCCACCAGAGTTCTCACGTATCCAGAAAGTCCGTGACTTCGTCAAGCTGCTAGGTTTGAATTTCCCGGAACAGCCGACTCAGAAAGATTATCAGGCGGTGATTGAAGCGACCAAAGAACGGATTGATGCACCAAGTATTCATGCCGTGTTATTACGCTCCATGATGCAGGCTTACTATGGTGCGAGTAATGCAGGCCATTATGGTCTGGCTTATGAAGCCTATACACATTTCACTTCACCAATTCGCCGTTATCCGGATTTGTTATTGCATCGTGCAATCAAAGCACATTTAAATAACAAGCCATCTCCGCTTTCAGGCGGTGCTTTAGATGAAGCTGGTGACCATTTCTCTGCCACAGAACGTCGTGCAGATGAAGCGTCGCGCTCGGTGACGACCTGGTTGAAATGTCATTATATGCAGCAGCATCTGGGCGAAGAATTTGTCGGCATTATTAGTGCAACGGCAGAATTTGGCCTGTTTGTCACGTTAAAAGATCTGTATGTCGATGGTATGGTGCATGTCAGCCAGCTAGGTGATGACTTCTTTGTCTTTGATCAAAGCAGCCAGAATCTGATCGGCCAGAACCGTGGTCAGGTCTTTGGTCTGGGTGATGAAGTCAAAATCAAGGTTGCCGGTGTCAATCTGGAAGAACGTAAGATCGATTTTGAACTGGTGCAACAACTCAGTCATGCCGGCCGTGCAGTTCGTGCCCGTGCACCGCGCGTGAGTGAGAAAAAACCAGTATCACGTCCAGCAGCGACAGAAGAAGTGTTTGGCAATAATGAACGTGAATCTAAATCCAACTTGAGCGCCGATGGAGAACAACCCATACGACGCAAAAAAGGAAAACCCAGCTCTTACAGTAAAAAGTCTGCTAAACCATCTGCAGGAAAGTCTGAAGCAAAGGTTAAAGATAAAGTAAAGAAAAAGGCCAAGGTCAAAAAGAAAAAGTCGAATGCAAAAGCCAAGACTGAATAATTTTTGATGGTTTAAAAAGAGCGCTACGGCGCTCTTTTTTCTTTTAAACCTTATCCAGAATAAATACGATTAGAGTAAAATACTTACCGCATCGAATCATCAACTTAGATCAGTCTGATCAGGTACCTTCCCTATTTCTAAACAAAACTGACAGGAAAACTGCCTCCTATTTTGATCTACACTCAAGCAGTGAAATTCAAAAATCTGCAAAGACATATTTCCTATTTCTTTGAAACAGACTATGGAATTCTGCCTATTCTTAAACTATCTGTTTCGGAGTTTCAGCGAGCAACACCAATCAGTTGAACTATAACTCAACATTAGTAAAAGTAGCTTGGACATCATTGTGAACGAGATTGAATAAATCTCGATACCTCCTGCTTCAGAATAAATCACCGGTCAAGCTTGATTTCTCGATCAAGAAGCCTTACTTCTAGAACTAACACTGAAAATTAATTTGGCAGACCGACATGACTTTAGAAAAGGCAACTTTGCCTGTTCCGCAATTTGATCAGATTACGCTGGCTGAGCTAAAACAAAAAATTGAAAGCTGTATCGCTGAAGGGCAAAAGTTCCTGAATGAACTTACCGAAACACCTACTTCAGTACAGGAGCAGCTGACTATTCTGGAACATGTCGACACGCTTGAAAACAATATGAGTGAGTCTTGGGGCATCCTGTCGCATTTAAATGCTGTGATGAACAATGCCGAAACCCGTGATGTCTATCAAGCACTCTTACCGGGTCTTAGCGAATATTATACGCAACTGGGTCAACATACGGCGCTATATCAGACCTATCAGCATATTTATGATGCGTCGATTTATAGTGAACTGCCGGCAGCACACCAAAGCGCGATTAAACTGGCCCTACGTGACTTCAAACTGTCTGGGGTGGCGTTAGAGGGTGAAGCGAAAAAACGTTATGCGGAAATTTCTGCGCGTCTGTCCCAATTATCTTCCGACTTCTCCAACCATGTGCTGGATGCGACTCAGGCCTATTTCAGACCGCTGAATGAAGATGATTTAGCGGGTCTATCTTCAAATAATATTGAGCTGTTAAAACAATATGGTCAGCAACGTGAGCTGGATCAACCGGTGGCTACGCTGGATTTCCCGTCTTATCTGGCGATCATGACCCATTCAGAAAATCGCCCTCTGCGTGAAGAACTCTATAAAGCTTATACCACGCGTGCGTCAGATCAGGCTGAACAGAGCGAGTTTGACAATACTGCACTGATCGAAGAAATTCTCAGTTTGCGTCTGGAAATGGCAAAACTGCTTGGCTTTAATAATTATGCGGAATTGTCCTTAGCCAGCAAAATGGCACCAAGTGTAGAGGCCGTAGACGAATTCTTGCGTGATCTGGCAGAGCATGCTCGCGCGCCAGCAGAGAAAGAAATTGCAGAACTGAAAGCGATTGCTGCTGAAGATGGCATCCGTGATCTGCAACCGTGGGACAGTGGCTATTATTCTGAAAAGCTGAAAATGCAGCAATTTAATTTGTCACAGGAAGTGCTTAAACCTTACTTCCCTGCACCAAAAATCCTGCAAGGCCTGTTCAGTATTGTGAATCGTCTGTATGGCATTCAAGTCATTGAACGTGAAGCGCCTGTCTGGCATCCAGATGCACGTTATTTTGAACTAGAAGATCAGGGTCAGGTGATTGGCGGTTTCTATTTTGATCTGTATGCACGTCAAGGCAAACGTGGCGGTGCATGGATGAGCGGTTTCCGTTCTCGTATGCAGACCAGTGATGGCTTGCAAAAACCGATTTGTTATATGGTCGGTAACTTTACTCCACCCGTCGGCAATCGCCCGGCACTCTTGACCCATGATGAAGTCATCACCTTGTTCCATGAATTTGGTCATGGCCTGCATCATATGCTGACAGAAGTGGACAATATTGCGGTAGCAGGTACCCATGGCGTGGCTTGGGATGCGGTCGAACTGCCAAGCCAGTTTATGGAATTCTGGGCCTGGGATCAGGAAAGTCTGGATCTGCTCAGCGAGCACATTGAAACTCAAGAATCCTTGCCGGCAGAGTTGCTGAAAGCCCTGCTCGATGCACGTTTCTTCCAGTCTGGCATGCAAACCCTGCGTCAGCTTGAATTTGCCCTGTTTGACCTGAGTATTCACCGAGCCAATCCGGCTTTAAATGCAACACAGGTTCAGGCTACTCTGAATGAGATCCGTGAAAAGTATGCGGTCCTACCGACCACCGACTATAACCGTTTCCAGCATAGCTTCAGTCACATTTTTGCCGGTGGTTATGCAGCAGGATATTATTCCTATAAATGGGCCGAAGTTTTGGCCAGTGATGCCTTCGACCGCTTTGAATATGAAGGTATTTTTAATACCACTACCGGAAAGCAGTTTCGGGAAAATATCCTCGCAGTTGGCGGAAAAGACACAGCACTTGACGCATTTATCAATTTCCGCGGACGCGAGCCAAAAATAGATGCGTTGCTGCGTCATCAAGGTTGGACGAACCCCTCTAAAAACGCTTAAACTAGCTTTTTAAGTTGATCACAAGGTGAGTATGATGACCATTAAACGTCGTTTCATTGCAGGCGCAAAATGTCCAAAATGTCAGGCGTTAGATCGCGTCGTCATGCTGACCTCTGGTGAAGATGAATGGATCGAATGTATTGAATGTGGTTATGAAGAAAATCGTCCCACACATGTTGATCAACCAGAAACACCAGCTGTTCCAGATGAAGTTGGCGTGATTCAGTTTAAACCTCGTTCAGTAAAATAAAAATCAAGGTTCAAGCTATGTCAGTAGAACAAAGAAATAACCCCAAACTTTTAATGGGGATTATGGGGGCTTTAGTTACTGTCGTTGCATTGGTATTGCTATATCAGTGGTTGAATGCCTCTTCCGGTGAAGCGGAACGCATATATCAGGAAGATATCGCGGCTGTTCCGGCAGCAAAACCTGCGGCGAAAACTGAAGAAGATACGGCGGCAGCGAAAGCACCTGAGACGATCGAAGCTAAAGCACTGGTATCAAATCAGCTGTTAGATGCACCAGTGCCGGAGAATGCCAGTTTGGCCAAAGAAGAAGTGGCTAAATTAGATGACATCCAAGTTCAGCTCAATGAACAAAAAGCTACACTGGATGCGCAGCATAGCGATGCCGACCAGTTGATCCAACTGAAAGAGGAACAGATCAAGTTACTTGAAGCACAACTTGCTCAAAGCCAGTAAATCTCGACAGCATTTCAGCTAGAATATCGTCAGATCTTCTAGCTCAGTTGTTTCCATGTCTGCCCCAGCCGCTCCGCATCTGCTTAAAGCCATTCTGTTACTGACCTGCTCTGCTTTTCTCTTTTCAGTCATGGGCATGTGTATCCGTTATGCCTCGGCAACGGTTGATAATGCCACCGTGGTCTTCTTTCGCAATTTTGTTGGGCTGTTTATTTTCCTGCCCTTCATTTTCAATAAAGGCATTGGTTTTTTCAAAACTGAAAAACTATGGATGCACACTTGGCGCGCAGTGGTCGGCCTGACTGCCATGCACGGCTTTTTCTATGCCATTGCTCATTTAAAACTCTCCAATGCCATGGTCTTCACCTACTCTTCCCCGATTTTTATTCCTTTGATTGCCTGGCTATTTCTCAAGGAAAAAATCACCACAAGCATGTTAGCCGCAGCTCTGATTGGTTTCATCGGCGTACTCTGTGTCGCCAAACCAGATTCGGGTCTAATTAACCTGATGTCGGTCATTGGTTTGGGTGCAAGTTTTCTGGCGGCGATGGCGTTTGTCACGGTTCGGGCGCTGACCAAAACCGATTCTCCGGAAAAAATCGTGTTTTACTTCTGTTTTATTGGCACCCTGATTTCCGTGATTCCGATGTTCTGGCTATGGCGACCTTATACCCTGACAGAACTCAGCTATCTGATTACTGCCGGCATCCTGGCCAATTTCAGCCAACTGTTTATGTCAAATGCCTACAAGCTGGCTCCGGCAGGACAGATTGGACCGGTCAACTATGTGGCGATTTTCTTTGCCGGCATGTGGGGCTTTCTGTTCTGGCAGGAAGTTCCGGAACTCTATAGCGTGATTGGGCTGGGGCTGATTTTCTGTGCGATTCTATTGTGTAGCCCGATCCTACAAAAGCGCCTGAATTCATCCAAAATTTGATTAACGAATTTAAATCAAATAAATAAAAAAGCACCCGAAAGTGCTTTTTTATTGCTTTTCTTTTATTGATACCAGCCGAACAGCTTAAACATATAAGGCACATAGGCAATGATCAGCATCGCAGGCAGCAATACTATCATCGGCAAAATCCAGCGTTCATAACGGTAGTAGAAAGACAAGTGTCGTACTTCTGCATCCGCCTCGGCCACTTCGGCATCGCCAATCGACTGTCTGGCCAGCAGATGATTTAGCGCAACCGGTGGCGTCACATAACCCAGCTCAAAACCAATCAGGGTAATCATCCAGAAATGTACTGGATGAATGCCGTATTGATAGGCCACTGGAGCCACGGTCGCCGAGATCAGAATCACCGCGCCAAATGGATCCATGATCATCCCGACAAAAATCATCAAGCCGACAATCAGGGAAATCACCAGAATGGTACTGCTGATGTCGGTCGGGAAGGCTTCCATAATTTCAATACGTTCCAGCAAGCCACCCACACTCACCGAAAGTGCCATCAGAATGACCAAGGCACCAATATGGCCCACCGTCTCACTGGTCGAAATATGCATAGACTTCCAGAAACCGACATTACGCAAAATTTCAGTTGCTTTTGAACGCTGCACAGTATGATCAACAGCCAATTCTTTGCCTGGTTGTTCACTATGTTCAGCCTCACGATATTCTGCATTGGCTGCGGCACCGGCTGTCGCCAGTTCAGGTGCCGATCTTGAGTTTAAAGTTGCGGTCAAAGTTTCATCCCAATGCCCCACTGCCGGCAAGGGCGCAGGTTCATGACGCAACTTGTCGAACAAGACAATCATCAGCAGAATGACTGGCATCATCACTGGTGCGGTAAATTCATTCAGGTCAGTCGACAAAGCATATTTATAGAACAACCAGATCAGAATAAAAATCACGATATAGGGAATAATCGCAATGAAGGCACGACCGGATTGAGGAGCTGCTACGCTAGGTGCAGCAATCCGGAATTTGTTTTCTGCAAAGAACAGGGAAATAACCAGGAATAAAGTCGAGCTGAGCAGGAAGACATAAATCCCGTAGTGATAGAGTAAGTCGGTAGTCACTTCTTTATTGAGGGATGCCACCACGACAATCAGCAAGCAAGGACGTAAAACCACGCCCAGTGAACCGGACATTGCAGTGGCGGCCAGTGCAAACTGACGGCGTCCACCCGCATTCCAGACTTCCTTGTAAATAATCGCACCTGCGGCAATTACGAAAATCCCTGAAGCCCCAGTATAGGCGGTCGGTAATGCAGCTGCCAGCAAGATTAACCAGGTCAGGGTTTCAGGGGCCAGATTCCATGGACGCAGAATATTCAGAAACATGTCCACGACACGGGTCTGTTTCAGCAACATACCGGCCCAGATAAACAAGGCCAAGTTCAGAAAGATACTAGAAAACTCCACCAATTGACCGAGGTAAATCCCCTGTCCCATTGGATAGTCCATAAAGAAAGTGAAGTTTATCCCGGTAGTAATGGCCATATAGGCATATAGCGGTACACTCAGAAAGGCCAGACCAAAACTGCCACCCTCACGTGTTGGTTTTGGCTGTTTGATCACCTGATACAAGCTGATCAGGGTGAGTGCGCTGAACAGAATCATCCACAACCAGTAGATGTATTTCATCTCCCCCATCGGCACGCCCGAGTTCAATACGGACTGATATTGGCTATAGGATGAAAATGCCAGGAAAGCATTAGCGACCAGCATGGCGACCGAATAAACTTTAAAGTCGATACGCGTGCTCGGGCTACGCAAGCCAATATGATGGGTTTTTAGAGTGGCACTGATCGCAGCAAAGACCACCATGATGACCAGAAGCAAAGCCCGGTTTTCCGTACCAAACTTAAAGATGCCAAAGAAAGAAGTTTCAAAGGTCCGATAAGCCCGAATACTTGGATGGGCTTCCACATGTTGAATGGCTTTATCATAAAACAGGTAGGATTCTTCACAGACCTGTTGTGCCTGTAACACCGCAGCACGGACATCCGCTTCCGAACGCACCCCGAAGAAATCGGCATATTCATCGGCTGCATCGGCTTTCATCTGCTGCTGAACGCGTTGATCGACATTAATATTGCGTTCACATTGTGGACGCGTCGGCTCAGCCCTTAAAAATGAATATTGCATTCCTGTTGCCGGATCACCGTAAATACGCTCACCCATACGCAGCAACTGGCCGTGAATCATTTCCCCAGTGCCAATAATTAAAGTGAGCAAAAGTAAAACCAGCACGACGAAGGTCGAGATCCACTCTGTCCATATATAACGCAACAGACCTAATCCTGATCTGTTTTGATCATTATTTTGCATGTGTATTCCTATTTTTATTTTAGCGGCCTGATGCTTGGTCTAGGACGCTGATCTTCCCTTCTGCCTAGAAAATTCCTTTTCAAAGGTCAGGATCTTTATTCTATGTTTTGACTTTGCATGAAAATTGGCACAGTAAAAATGACAATTTATATTTTCTTTTTGTATTTTCTGCCAAGTAAATTATTTATCTCTGCACTTTAATTATCCCGAAAATAATTGCTCACAATATAGATCAGCGCCAGAATCACGCCCCAAATCACCCCAAGTAAATGTGCCTCAACCAAAACCGGACTACCGATCAGCTGCGCCATTCCGACATTGCCAATGGTGTTTTCCCAGACCAGTTTGGCAAAAATCAAAAATAACACTAACGCCGCAAAGCCGCGTTCCCGCTTATACAGCAAATGTACACAGGCTACGGCGACATAGGCACCATGCAGCACGCCCGACAGACCCGCATAAGCTTCAATATTGGGCAAGAAAAAATAAAAACTTAAACTGATCAACGGCGGCAAAATCAGCAAAATGGCACAGAAATGCCAGACCGTGGCGCGTGGAAAAATAAAAGGTAAACAGATAAAGGCGAGAATATTCAGAAAATAATGGATCCAGCCCACATGTACCCAGTGCGCCGTCCAGAGTCGCCAGAATTCACCCAGCAGACTTTCTTGCCAGTAAATGAAATGATCGTGAAAAATTTGCAGACATGCAGAGAAAGAGACAAAAGCCGCTAGAAAAATAATTTTTCGTCGAAAATGTTGATCTAGCATCGGCCTGTTGTCCTCCCTGACCCTCTAGTTTGACTTCATCCCTGAAGCTTCATGCAGGGTATCTGCATTACAGATCCGCACTGAACAGATCATCGAGCTCAGAAGAGCTGTCGGATTCATCCCAGAAACGTTGCATGCCATCATCGCCACTGCGTATACCGGTATTTTCTGTCCAGTAGCGATCTGATATGCCACTGACCATAATCGCGGCCATGCTGTCAATCAGCTTGAATTGCGGATTTACCGGTTTTTCCTCGGTACGTGCCTGAGCAAAGGTTTTCAAGGCATCCCGAACTTTGGCATCATCCCCACTGGCCTGAGCCGCTACGGCATACAAGGCATGAGATAAACGTACACCTTTTTGCTCACCAATTTGTGTAGATTGTTTTAATGTTTGGTAAGGGTCAGGCTTGCCTTCCCCTGCGCCTGGCAACAAAGTCCAGATCACCGCACGGGTGGCATTCGGCGCACCCCAGAATTTCGCGTTATCCAGACACACCATGCCACGCTCGACCACGGCAGCAATATCTTTCGGTACATGCACTGCACCACCCGAGTTAATATCATTGGTCATGGCCTGCAAGCCACTGAGCATACCCAACAGATAAACCGTTTGCTCGATATCACTGTTCATGCGTGGGCATTCTTCACCCAGGGCTTTTTGGTATTTCTTTTCATAACGGCTCTGGAACAGTTGATAACCGGTATATTGACGCTGTGCTGCCAGTGCCGCCCAGCGCTTCTGCTCGATTCGGGCATCTTGAGCTTCTGCCACCTGATTGGTTTTTGAAGCACGTAAATAGCGTAACTCGGCTTCCAGCGCTTTTTGCTCGGCACAAATACCGGCAGCCGAATACATCAGCACGGCCACCCGTGTTGGATCCGCCCCCATTTCTTTGGTCGCCATAATGGCCGGAGTTAAAGAATTCCCTGAATTACACACCATTTCAGCATCATCCATCGCTAAAATCGGCGGTACAATATGGTTTTCGGTGAAACCCAGTGCAACATTGGCACCGGTTTTAATGACCTGAGAACACCCCGTCAAAACTGTTGTTGTTATTGCAATGGTCGCCATACCTTGGCATATTTTACGGACGTCTGACATTTTCCTGTCCTCTATAATTGTGATTATGTCCATCTTTCTGCTAAAGATATCAGAAGCATTTTGTGAATAAAAGAGTATTTACTCTAATTTAGACGAGACACTTTGCCATTAAATGGCCGCGCTGCAATTGACTGTATTTAGGAGAATCCCAAATTTTGGGCAAAAAAAAAGTAGCATTGCGACGGTTCAGCACATGCTACTTATTAACTGTACAAGCAGAAAAATGATAAAACCCTGCTTGATTAAGATGAAAATTTATCCTTCAGCACCGATCCCGAATCGTCCGATCACCAGAGCCAAAACAATCGCTATAATCAGAAAAATCCACACTGGAAATTCCATCAGGGTTTCCCGTAGTTGCTGTCGGTGAGTTAAATGTACAGGCTGAAAATAAAACACAGGGAATAAATTGTCAGACAATTTCTCTAAGTCATGAATTAACCGTGTTTTTTGTCTAACAATAAAAATAGAAAGTTGATCTAAATATTTGTTTTATAATTATTTTAATCAAATCATTAAAATACGTTTGTCTTACAACTAAATTAATTTAGTCAATAATTTTAAGTATTTCCATTGTTTGAAGGACAATTGATCACACCAGATCAGTAAAGGTCGCGCCTTGGCATGCTGGAAATACACCACAATATACGCCTGATGATCAATCACGTGACTAATACATACCCGACGGGTCGGTCGTGCTTTGGTGGTCAATGACCATTCACGTCCATCCAGATATTCAAACTGCTCAATCTGTGGCGTCTTGCGGTAAAACAGCTGATAAATCACCAAGCCTATGACAGCACACACTGCCCAAAGTGCAATCGGTAATAACTGATACAATAGATACATCAGCAGTGCAAAAATAAAAAACTGAAACGCCAATGCACACAGACTGCGTTTCAGCTTGAAGCAACGATTATCCATGAACGTAAAATTTAAGCTTCTTGATAAAATCTTTTAGTTCAGGACGCGGCGGCTCAGACACTTCCATAAACCAGTCCAGCAAATCCGGGTCTTCCTGCTCAACCAGCTCTGCAAACATCTGTTTTTCGAAAGGCTCGGCATTCAGGTAATGGTTTTTTACGTAGGGATCAAAATATACATCCAGTTCTTTTAGACCACGACGCGCACGATAAATCACTTTGCGCTCTTCTAAGCTAATGTCATCAGTCATCGAATTTCCCCCCACTCGTTATAAACCCGAATAGTTTACCTGAAGCGCTGGCTGAATTTCGAGGGATTTCATAGAAATGACCAAAAGCATCAGCAGATTTAAGTCATTTGAACATTCCGCTCATTGCTGCTGATCTTGGCATGACCTAAGTTAAACCAAACAGATCAAAATAAGGAATAACAAGATGCAATCTGCAGCCATTCGCCCACTTGCCTCGATGCTGCCGCGCCAACTCTTTACTACCGAACATGATGCTTTTCGCGAGACGGTACGTAAATTTTATGAAAAAGAAGTCATTCCACATACCGAGCGTTATGAAAGTCAGCAGCATGTAGATCGAGAGCTGTGGAATAAAGCCGGTGAGCTTGGATTGCTCTGCGCTACCATGCCTGAGGAATATGGCGGCTCTGGCGTAGACCGGCTGTATAGCATGATTTTGATTGAGGAACAGGCGTATGCTGGAGATTCAGCAACCGGATTTTCATTGCATTCGGATATTGTTGCCAATTATCTGCTGAATTTTGGTAATAAAGATCAAAAACAGCAATGGCTACCCAAAATGGCCTCTGGAGAGGTCGTCACCGCGATTGCCATGACCGAACCGGGAACTGGCTCTGACCTGCAAGCAGTCCGTACATCTGCTGTATTGGATGGCGATGACTATTTGATTAATGGTTCCAAGATTTTTATTACCAATGGCTATCTCTGTGATATGGCCATCGTGGTTTGTAAAACTGGCAATAATGATAAAGGTTCAGCCAATCTGTCATTGATTATGGTCGAAGCCGACCGTCCCGGATTTAGCAAAGGCAAGCCGCTGAATAAAATTGGCATGAAAGGACAGGATACCTGTGAACTGTTCTTTGACAATGTTCGGGTTCCGAAAGAAAACCTGCTCGGTCTGGAAGGCATGGGCTTTATGATGCTGATGAAAGAGCTGGCTTGGGAACGCCTGATTGTGGCAATTATCTGTCAGGCAGGCGCTGAAGCTGCTTTCGCACATACAGTGAAATATACTAAGGAACGTCAGGCATTTGGCAAGAGCATCAGCCATTTTCAAAATACCCGTTTTAAACTGGCAGAACTGCGTACCGAGATCGATGTCTGCCGCACTTATCTGGATCGCTGTATGCAGCTGCAACTCAAGCACGAACTAGGCATAGATGCCGCTGCGGCGGCCAAATACAAGATTTCAGAAATGTACAGCAAAGTCGTTGATGAATGTCTGCAATTGCATGGCGGCTATGGTTATATGCTGGAATATCCGATTGCCCGTGCCTATATCGACAACCGTGCCAATCGGATTTATGCCGGTACCAATGAAATTATGAAAGAACTCATCGCACGTTCACTTTAAAATGGATGCATAAAAAAAGAGTCTCTCAGGACTCCTTTTTCTGTATGCAAAGATATAACTTTAAGAAACCAGACGCGGTTTATGCTTTAAAGCATTACTGTTTTTTCTAAATTTCAGTACACCATCTTCAAACGAAGCCTGTTTGAGCTCCTTACGGTCTGCCAGATAATTATTGCTGACTTTCCACGGAGCCTGTTTGCCTTGCTTTGGCATGACGTCTGCAGCCCGGGCAATATAACCCGAACTGAGACTGCCCATGACGGTATCCTGAAGCAATTCACTCTGATCTCCCTGAGCAATCACCTGCGCATAACCTTGCTGATCCATATAGTTCAGCAGACGGCAAATATACTCAGCTGCAATGTCGACTTTAAGCGTCCAGGAGGCATTGATATAGCCAATAATCAGCGCCATATTCGGTATATCACTGACCATGATGCCTCTATACAACATATGCTGTGAGGTATCGATAGGCTGACCATCCATCGTCGCCTGAATCCCGCCAAGAATTTGAATATTCAGACCGGTGGCAGAGACGATAATGTCAGCATCCAGATGTTGACCTGATTTCAGCTGAATTCCCGTTTCGGTAAAGGTTTCTATCTGATCCGTTGCAACTGATGCCTGCCCTTCACGTAAAATTTTAAACAGATCCCCATCTGGCACCACACACAGACGCTGATCCCAAGGTTCATAATTCGGGGTAAAGTGCTTCATGTCCACTTTACCTTTTAGCTGAAGTTGCACCGATTTAAGCAAAAGCGATTTTAATAATTTTGGCTGTTTCTGTGCCAAAGCATAAATCCCGCGCTGCATGCCGATATTACGCGCACGTGTCAGCTTGTAAGCGACCTCCTCGGGCAGATATTTACGCATTTTTGAATAAATAAAATCGACCGAGGGTACAGAAGCAATATAAGTTGGGGAACGTTGCAACATGGTGACATGCCCTACTCCACCTTTCACCATCGCAGGAACCAAGGTAATCGCGGTCGCACCACTGCCAATGATGACCACTTTTTTGCCTTTATAGTTTAAATTTTCCGGCCAATGTTGCGGATGAATAAACTCACCTTTGAATGCAGTTTGATTTGGAAACTCCGGCTGAAAACCCTGATCATAATTATAATAACCGGTACAACCCAGTATAAAGTTGGCGATCCAGATCTGCGTCTTACCCTGTGCGTCCACAATCTCTACTGACCATTTGCAGGTGGCAGAATCATAATTAGCACTCAGAACCCGATGCTGGAAATGGATTTTTGGCTGAAGTTTAAACTCTTCTACCACTTCAGCCAGATAATTTTTGATGGATGCGCCATCGGCAAGCACGCTTTCTTTTTTCCAAGGCTTAAAATTAAAGCCAAAAGTCGACATATCCGAATCGGAACGAATCCCCGGATATTTAAACAGGTCCCACGTTCCGCCAATACTTTCGCGGCGTTCAATAATCTCAAAAGAGCGTTTTGGACAATGTTTAGAAAGATGCGCTGCCAGACCAATCCCCGAGATCCCCGCACCCACAATTAAAATATCTACCTGCTTTTCCATGTTGTTCTTTTACCTAAGCGATGCTATCTGTTTTTATTAAATCACAAAACTGACAATACACAATGTCAAGTTAATTAAAAAGCCACTATTTTTTTATCTTTTCAGGCCAGATCAGTTATATGGAACCCAATCACTCTCAATTAAAATATACAGACAATAAAAAAGGCCGGTTTATTCAACCGACCTTTTCGAACAACTTGCGTTATTCTTCACGAAGTTAGTTAACTTCGCGATCTACTAGCTCAACGTAAGCCATCGGTGCAGCATCACCTGCACGGAAGCCCGCTTTAAGAACACGTAGATAACCGCCGTTACGCTCTTTGTAACGAGGGCCAAGAACGGTAAATAATTTACCAACAGTTGCTGCTGAACGAGTACGAGCAAACGCCAAACGACGGTTTGCTACTGTATCGTTTTTAGCTAAAGTGATTAAAGGCTCAGCTACACGACGTAACTCTTTTGCTTTAGGCACAGTTGTTTTGATCAACTCGTGCTCGAACAAAGAGTTAGCCATGTTTTGGAACATCGCTTTACGATGACTGCTTGTACGGCCTAATTTCACACCACTATTACGATGACGCATGGTGATAGTCCTACTTAATTAACGGCTACGATAGGCGAAACGATCGTCCATACGGAGACTAGCCGGTGGCCAGTTCTCTAAACGCATGCCGAGTTGTAAGCCTTTAGAAGCCAGAACATCTTTGATCTCAGTAAGCGATTTTTTACCCAAGTTAGGAGTTTTAAGCAACTCAACTTCGGTACGCTGTACAAGATCACCAATGTAGTAAATGTTTTCTGCTTTCAAACAGTTAGCAGAACGAACAGTTAGCTCTAGATCATCTACTGGGCGAAGCAAGATTGGGTCAACTTCTTCACGAGGCTCTTGAGCAACAGGTGCTTGATCTTTCTGAAGGTCAACGAAGATCGCAATTTGTTGCTGCAAAATAGTTGCAGCTTTGCGGATCGCTTCTTCAGGATCTACAGTACCGTTAGTTTCAAGATCAATGATCAGTTTATCAAGGTCAGTACGTTGTTCTACACGCGCGTTTTCCACGGTGTATGAAACACGTTTGATTGGGCTGTAAGACGCATCTAACTGCAAGCGACCCACTGGGCGAGTTTCACCTTCTGGGAAGCGTGAATCAGAAGTCTCGTAGCCACGACCTTGAGCCACTTTCAGACGCATTTTCAATGAGCCTGAGGCACTTAAAGTACCGATCAAATGTTCAGGGTTAACCACTTCAACATTATGAGGTAAACGAAGGTCAGCCGCAGTTACGTCGCCTGCACCTTGTTTCTCTAATGTTAAATAAGCTTCATTTTGATCGAACAGCTTAATCGACAATCCTTTTAGGTTCAGCAAGAGCTCGACGATGTCCTGCTGCAAGCCTTCCAAAGTACTGTACTCGTGCTCGACCCCTTCAATCTCAACTTCTACCACAGCTGCGCCAGGTAGAGAAGAAAGAAGGATGCGACGTAAAGCATTACCAAGAGTATGACCAAAGCCACGCTCTAATGGTTCTAGAATAACTTTTGCCGAGGTCCCGCTTGCCGCTTCGACCTTGATCGCTTGCGGAGTTAGAAACTCATTTGCAGTACGCGTCATATTGCTTCCTCAAGGATTATTTAGAATACAATTCTACAATCAAGCTTTCGTTGATTTCAGCAGGTAAATCAGAACGATCCGGTGCAGCTTTGAACGTACCTTCTAATTTAGAATGGTCAATTTCCATCCAAGAAGGCATGCCACGTTGAGTAGCTAATTCAATTGCGTTTTTGATACGTAATTGTTGCTTAGCACCTTCGTGAACTGCGATCACATCACCCGCTTTAACTTGGATAGACGCAATGTTAACACGACGGCCATTCAAAGTGATGCTACGGTGAGATACTAACTGACGAGCTTCTGCACGAGTAGAACCGAAACCCATACGATAAACAACGTTATCAAGACGGCTTTCAAGTAGCTTCAACAGGTTTTCACCAGTTGCGCCTTTAACACGAGCAGCTTCTTTATAGTAGTTACTAAATTGACGCTCTAAAACACCGTACATGCGACGTACTTTTTGTTTTTCACGTAATTGTAGTGAGTACTCAGATTGTTTACCACCACGAGCCCCGCCGTGTTGGCCAGGAACTTTCGCATGTTTTTTTGTCTTAACATCAAACGGTTTAACGCCTGATTTAAGTTGCAGGTCTGTCCCTTCGCGACGAGAGAGTTTGCATTTTGGACCAATATAACGAGCCATGAATGTTTCTCCTTACACGCGACGTTTTTTAGGTGGACGGCAACCGTTGTGCGGGATTGGCGTCACATCGGTAATGCTGTTAATTTTATAACCCACTGCACCTAAAGCACGAACCGCAGATTCACGACCAGGACCAGGACCTTTTACAAGGACGTCCAAGTTTTTCAAACCGTAGTCTAAAGCAGCTTTACCAGCAACTTCAGCAGCTACCTGAGCAGCGAACGGAGTTGATTTACGTGATCCACGGAAGCCTTGTCCACCTGAAGTGGCCCAAGCCAGTGCATTACCTTGACGATCGGTAATAGTCACAATGGTGTTATTAAAAGAAGCGTGAATGTGTGCGACACCTTCAGAGACGGTACGAGTGACCTTCTTGCGTGCGCGAGTATCTTTAGCCATCTTTTAGCTTCCAGAAATCTTATTTCTTAATAGGTTTGCGCGGACCTTTACGGGTACGAGCGTTAGTTTTGGTGCGTTGACCGCGGACAGGCAAGCTGCGACGATGACGAAGACCGCGGTAGCAGCCTAAATCCATTAAACGTTTAATGTTCATGGAAATTTCGCGACGTAAATCACCTTCGGTCGGAACCTTAGCAACTTCTGCACGAATCGCATCAAGCTGAGCGTCATCTAATTCACGGATCTTAGTAGTTGGAGCAATACCAGCAGCAGCTAAGATAGCTTTTGAAGTATGGCGACCAATACCAAAGATATACGTTAGAGAGATAACAGCGTGCTTGTTATCCGGAATGTTTACACCGGCAATACGAGCCATTCAATTTTCTCCAAAAAGGCAGTAGATAATCAACCGCCCCACAAAAATCTTGAGGGGCGGATAATAACCTAATTCGCCTACAGAAATCAACAGGTCTTAATCAGATTAACCTTGACGCTGCTTATGACGAGGTTCTGCGCTACAAATTACGCGGATAACCCCATTACGACGGATAACTTTACAGCTACCACAAATTTTCTTAACAGAAGCTTGTACTTTCATGATGAAACCTCAAGTGCGCTTATCCCTTAGGATGAGCAGTCGTTTTTCTCATTAACGTTTGATTATCGTATTGGTGCGAAGTGAGGTGTGATTGCAGCTGAGCCATAAAGTCCATCACTACTACCACAACAATCAGCAAAGAGGTACCACCCAGATAGAACGGAATACCAAATGAGCTTTGCAATACCATCGGCATCAAACAAATGACTGTAATATAAATCGCGCCAATAAATGTCAAACGATTGAGAATATGATCTAAGTAACGAGCAGTTTGCTCACCTGGACGTATACCAGGCACGTAAGCTCCGCTGCGTTTCAAGTTCTCTGACACTTCTTTAGGACTAAATACCAGTGCTGTATAGAAGTAACAGAAAAAGATAATTAACGCACCAAAGAGCACCAAATACAACGGCTGACCAGGCGACAATACCAATGCTACATCTTGCAGGCTACGCTTAATAAATCCAGCATTTGGATCTGCACTACCTACCCACTGACCTAAGCTCGCTGGGAACAAAAGCAATGAGCTGGCAAAAATTGCCGGAATCACGCCCGCCATATTAATTTTTAATGGCAAATGTGTCTGCTGTGCAGTAAATACACGACGACCTTGTTGTTTTTGAGCATAGTTTACCGGAATACGACGCTGCGCTTTCTCGATAAACACGATCGCTGCCAAAACACCCAGAGACAACAAACCAAAAATTACCAAGCCAATCAGGCTGGTCTGGCCATTATCTACAGATGAGAAAGATTGCATAATTAGATTAGGCAATCCGGCAACAATACCCGCGAAGATGATCATGGAAATACCATTCCCCACCCCACGCTCGGTAATCTGTTCACCCAACCACATCAAGAACATGGTCCCCGCAACCAGTGAGGTTACTGCAGGAACATAAAAAGCCAAACCAGTATTCAGGGTAATCCCCTGACTGATCAGGCCTGCACACATACCTATCGCCTGTACCAGCGCTAAGAATAATGTACCTTGTCGTGTATATTGATTAATTTTACGTTTGCCTTGCTCGCCTTCTTTCTTTAAAGCTTCCAGCGAAGGAACCACAGTTGACATCAACTGCACAATAATCGATGCAGAGATGTATGGCATGATCCCGAGAGCAAGAATAGACATTCGTTCTAATGCACCACCAGAGAACATGTTAAACAAACCAAGGATGGTACCTTGGTTTGCATTAAACAGGTTTTCCAATGCAGCATTATTGATGCCTGGTACTGGAATATGCGCTCCTAGTCGAAACACCAACAACGCACCAATGAGAAACATCATTCGACGAATAATTTCACGGTATTTCACATGAAATGGTTGGCCTTTCATCATGTTGACATGACCTGAAGAACTAGGAGTCATAGACACTGGGGATTACTCCTCGACTTTGCCGCCAGCAGCTTCAACAGCAGCTTTAGCGCCTTTAGTCAATACAACACCTTGAATAGTGAATGCACGAGTAATTTCACCAGAAAGTACGATACGAGCACGAGTCATGTCTTTACGTACAACGTTCGCAGCTTTTAAAGTTTCTAGAGACACGATGTCGCCTTCAACTTTAGCAAGCTCAGATAAACGTACTTCAGCAGTTTTCAAAGCTAATTGGCTAGTGAAGCCGAATTTAGGCAAACGACGATAAAGTGCTGTTTGACCGCCTTCGAAACCTGGACGAGTACCACCGCTCTTACGTGAGTTTTGACCCTTGACACCACGGCCACCGGTCTTACCAACGCCAGAACCGATACCACGGCCTAGACGAAGATTGTCACGTTTAGCACCTTCTGCAGGTGCAATTGTATTTAAACGCAGAGTCATGGCTTATTCCTCTACACTAACCATATAGTAGACTTGGTTGATCATACCACGGTTAGAAGGTGTGTCTAACACTTCTACAGTATGACCAATACGACGCAGACCTAAACCTTGCAGGCTAAGCTTGTGATTTTTCAAGCGGTGCGATGCAGATTTAGTCTGGGTAACTTTAATCGTTTTCATGATTGATTACCCTTGAATTTGTTCTACTGAAAGACCACGTTTCGCAGCAACCTTTTCAGGAGTAGTCATATCACGCAAACCATTGAAAGTTGCGTTTACTACGTTAGCAGCGTTAGTAGAACCACGGCATTTAGTCAACACGTTACGTACGCCTACAGCTTCTAGAACTGCACGCATAGCGCCACCAGCAATTACACCTGTACCTTCAGAGGCAGGCTGCATGAATACGCGGCTAGCGCCGTGACGTGCATGAATTGGGTGCTGTAACGTACCATCAACAAGGTCAACAGTAATCATATTGCGACGAGCAGCTTCAAGTGCTTTAGAGATAGCAGCTGGAACTTCACGTGCTTTACCACGACCAAAACCTACGCGACCATTACCATCACCCACAACAGTTAATGCTGTGAAAGAGAAGATACGACCACCCTTAACAACTTTGGCTACACGATCAACGGCAACCAGCTTTTCAACAAGACCTTCGTTTTGTTCAACTTTAGCCATGATTAGAACTCCAAGCCGTTTTCACGAGCAGCATCAGCCAAGGCTTTGATACGACCATGATATTTAAAACCAGAACGGTCAAATGCAACTTTAGTAACACCAGCTGCTTTAGCGCGTTCTGCGATTAAAGCACCTACTTTTTGAGCTGCTTCAACGTTACCAGTTGTACCCGCACGTAGAGTAGCGTCTAAAGTAGAAGCTTGCGCTAATACTTTGCCACCATCTGCAGAGATAACTTGAGCATAGATGTGACGCGGAGTGCGGTTTACACACAAACGAGTCGCACCCAATGCACGGATGTGCAAGCGTGTGCTTTTCGCACGACGCAAACGGGATTGTTTCTTTTCGTTCATAAGAACCTCGCGCCTTATTTCTTCTTAGCTTCTTTACGAAGTACAACTTCGTCAGAATAACGAACACCTTTGCCTTTATATGGCTCTGGTGGACGGTAACCACGGATATCTGCAGCAACCTGTCCTAAAGCTGCTTTATCAGCAGATTTAAGAATGATTTCAGTTGCAGTTGGAGTTTCAGCAGTTACACCTGCAGGAAGTGCATAATCGATCGGGTGAGAGAAACCAAGGTTAAGATGAACAACGTCACCTTTAACCGCAGCTTTATAACCAACACCGATAAGCTGTAACTTACGTTCGAAACCTTCGCTAACACCTTTTACAAGGTTGTTAAGCACAGCGCGAGCAGTACCAGCTTGCATCCAAGCGTCTTTCGACTCTTGTACTGGAGCAATAGCTAGAATACCGTCTTCCTGTTTAAGCTCGACCAGCGCATGCAGGTTGAAAGACAATGTACCTTTAGTGCCTTTCACTTCGACCTGCCGGCCGTTCTGAGTAACTGTTACACCGTTAGGTACAGTTACTGGGGCTTTAGCCACACGAGACATGAGGAATCACCTATTAAGAAACAAAAGCAATAACTTCACCACCAACGCCTGCAGCACGTGCAGCGCGATCAGTCATGATGCCTTTGCTTGTAGAAACAATTGCAATACCTAAACCTTGCTTAACGCTAGGAAGTGCATCTTTACCGCGATACTGACGTAGACCTGGACGGCTTACGCGCTTCACAGTTTCGATAACTGGTTTGCCTTCGAAATACTTTAAAGTCAAAGTAAGAGTTGGTTTGCCTTCAGCATCCGCAACTTCTACGTTTGAAATATAACCTTCTTGTTGAAGTAAGTTAGCAATTGCTACTTTCAACTTAGAATTAGGCATAGAAACAGTTTGTTTCTTTGCCATTTGTGCGTTACGAACACGTGTTAGCATGTCGGCAACGGTATCTTGCATACTCATCTATAGTGCTCCTTACCAGCTTGCCTTAACAACGCCAGGTACATCACCTTGCATTACTGTTTCACGTAATTTGTTACGGCTTAAACCGAACTTACGGAAGTAACCATGAGGACGACCAGTTAAACCACAACGGTTACGTAGACGTACTGGAGATGCATTACGTGGTAATGCTTGTAATTTCATCATCGCTTCGAAACGTTCTTCGTCTGATGCATTTACGTTTGCAATAACAGCTTTTAATTCAGCACGTTTTGCAGCGTATTTAGCAACAGTAGCTTCGCGTTTCAATTCGCGATTAATCATACCTTTCTTAGCCATATCGACCTCTTATTTGAACGGGAAGCCGAATGCACGCATAAGCGCACGGCCTTCGTCATCGGTGCGAGCAGTCGTAGTAATGGTAATATCCATACCACGAATACGATCAATCTTGTCAAAATCGATTTCAGGGAACATGATTTGTTCCTTAAGACCCATTGAGTAGTTACCACGACCGTCGAATGATTTCGCAGAGAAACCACGGAAGTCACGGATACGAGGGATCGCAATCGAGATCAAACGGTCCAAGAATTCGTACATACGTTCGCCGCGTAAAGTAACTTTACAACCGATCGGCCAACCATCACGGATTTTAAAACCAGCGATTGATTTACGAGCTAACGTAAGTACTGGTTTTTGACCAGCGATAGCTTGCATATCTGAAAGAGCACCATCAAGGAGTTTTTTGTCAGCAGCAGCTGCGCCAACACCCATGTTGATCGTGATTTTAGTGATGCGAGGAATCTCCATCACATTCTTAACGCCCAATACTTCTTGTAATTGAGCTTTAAGTTCGTCGTTGTAACGTGTTTTAAGTCTGGCCATGGCCTATATCAACCTATTACTTCGCTACCGCCACTGATTCACCATTTGATTTGAATACGCGAGTTTTCACGCCATCAATCACTTGGTAACCAACACGGTCAGCCTTTTGGGTTGTAGCATTAAAAACTGCCACGTTTGAAATATGAAGCGAAGCTTCCTGAGTTACAACGCTACCTTCAGCGCCTGTAGCACGGTTTGGCTTCTGATGCTTCTTCACCAAGTTAAGGCCTTCAACCTTAACACGGTCATTAGAAACAGACAGAACAGTACCCTGTTTGCCTTTTTCTTTACCTGCGATCACAATTACTTGATCGCCTTTTTTAATCTTAGCCATGATCGCCTCTTATAGAACTTCAGGAGCCAATGAAATAATTTTCATGAACTGTTCAGTACGAAGTTCACGAGTCACTGGTCCGAAAATACGAGTTGCAATCGGCGCTTTGTTGTTGTTCAAAATAACAGCAGCGTTATCGTCGAAACGAATCACTGAACCGTCTGCACGACGGATACCGAATTTTGTACGAACCACAACCGCATTCATCACGTCACCTTTTTTAACACGTGCGCGTGGAATTGCTTCTTTTACAGTAACTTTAATAATGTCGCCAACAGAAGCATAACGACGATGCGAGCCACCAAGTACTTTAATACATTGTACGCGGCGTGCACCACTGTTGTCTGCTACGTCGAGCATAGTTTCGGTCTGAATCATTGCCCTACTCCAAAACCGAGCAACACCGGTCGAAATTTCGAAAGGCTCAAAGAGTACTCGAAATTGACCGATGATGCAACAAGAACGTTAATTACTCAGCAGCTGCTTCAACAACTTCAACTAGAGTCCAAGACTTAGTTTTAGAAATTGGGCGGCTTTCTTTAATGGTTACAACATCACCAGCTTTCGCTGTGTTGTTCTCATCATGAGCATGTAATTTTGTTGAACGGCGGATTAATTTGCCATACAACGGGTGTTGAACTTGGCGTTCAATAAGAACAACGATAGATTTATCCATCTTGTCGCTTACAACTTTGCCAGTTAACGTGCGGACTGTTTTATCACTCATTGTCCGTTCCCCTGTTTTTCGGTAAGGAGGGTCTTAATACGAGCAATAGTCTGACGAGTAAGTGCAACTTCATGCGATTTACCCAATTGACCAGTTGCTTTCGCCATACGAAGACGGAATTGGTTAAGCTGTTGCTCATCAAGCAAAGCTGTCAACTCTTCTACCGACTTTTCACGTAGATCTTTAGTTTTCATTACATTACCGTCCGAGTCACGATAGCGGTTTTAAACGGAAGCTTAGCTGCTGCAAGCGTAAACGCTTCGCGAGCCAATTCTTCGTTAACACCATCAATTTCGTACAAGACTTTACCTGGTTTGATTTGGCAAACCCAATATTCCACAGAACCTTTACCTTTACCCATACGCACTTCAAGAGGCTTAGAAGTAATCGGCTTGTCCGGGAATACACGGATAAAGATCTTACCACCACGCTTAATACGACGGCTAATTGTACGACGCGCTGCTTCAATTTGACGCGCAGTCATTTGACCACGTTCAACTGATTTAAGTGCAATAGTACCGAAAGATACTGTGCTACCGCGGTGTGCTAGACCAGTGTTACGGCCTTTCTGCACTTTACGGAATTTAGTACGCTTAGGTTGCAACATGGATTATTCTCCTTTTTCAGCAGAACGATCATTGCGACGACCACGACGCTCTTGACCTTCACCACGACCACGACCGCGTTTAGCTGGACGCTCTTCTGCTGGAGCTGGGTTCATGACTTGTTTCATGCCGCCCAAGATCTCACCACGGAAGATCCAAACTTTAACACCGATCGTACCGTAAGTAGTCTCAGCACGCATAGTCGCATAGTCGATATCTGCACGAAGCGTATGTAGAGGTACACGACCTTCACGATACCACTCAGTACGAGCAATCTCAGCACCACCTAAACGGCCTGAAACTTCTACTTTGATACCTTTAGCACCAGCACGCATTGTGTTTTGTACCGCACGCTTCATAGCACGACGGAACATTACACGTTTTTCTAATTGAGAAGCGATAGCTTCAGCAACTAGACGCGCGTCTAAGTCTGGACGATCAATTTCATTGATACTTACTTGCGCAGGAACACCCATGATAGATGTCAATTCGCGTTGTAGTTTCTCAATATCTTCGCCTTTTTTACCGATTACGATACCTGGACGAGCAGTGCTAATAGTTACTTTAGCAGCGCCTGTAGGGCGTTCGATAAGAATGTTGCTGATCATCGCGTTTTTAAGTTTTTTGATCAAAAACTCACGAACTTGAAGATCTTTAAGCAAGTATTCAGCGTATTGTTTCGGATTCGCATACCAGTTAGCGTTATGACGTTTCACAACACCTAGGCGGATACCGATTGGATGAACCTTCTGACCCATATCAAACCCCTACCTTAACGGTGATGTGACAAGTACGCTTAGTAATACGATCTGCACGGCCTTTAGCACGTGGCATAATACGTTTCAGGCTCATGCCTTCATCAACGTAGATCGTAGAAACTTTAAGGTCGTCTACATCTAAACTGTTATTGTGTTCAGCGTTTGCAATCGCAGATTCCAACGCTTTCTTAACTAGAACTGCAGCTTTTTTGTTGCTGAAGTTAAGGATGTTAAGAGCGTGCGCAACAGATTTGCCGCGGATAAGATCTGCAACCAAACGAGCTTTTTGTGCCGAGATAGCGGCACCGCGTAATTTAGCAGTTACTTCCATCATAGCACCCATTAACGTTTAGATTTCTTGTCAACACCGTGACCGCGATAGGTACGAGTTGGTGCAAATTCACCAAGCTTGTGACCAACCATGTGCTCAGAAACGATCACAGGAACGTGGTTACGGCCATTGTGTACAGAAATTGTTAAACCAACAAAATCCGGGAGGATCATCGAACGACGCGACCAAGTTTTGATCGGCTTACGGTTATTAGCCGCGATAGCCGCTTCAACCTTAGCGAACAAGTGCGCATCGACGAATGGGCCTTTTTTCAGAGAACGAGGCATTGTCAGATTCCTTTACTTGTTACTTAACGCGACGGTCGCGAATAATCATCTTAGTCGTACGCTTATTGGTACGTGTCTTGTACCCTTTAGCTTTTTGACCCCATGGGCTTACAGGTTGAATACCTTTGTTACGCCCTTCACCACCACCATGTGGATGGTCAACTGGGTTCATCGCCATACCACGAACGGTAGGACGAACACCACGCCAGCGTGATGCACCAGCTTTACCTAGTGAACGAAGGTTGCTTTCTGAGTTAGATACTTCACCTAACACAGCACGGCATTCAACGTGAATTTTACGCATCTCGCCTGAACGCAGACGAACGATAGCGTAAGAACCGTCACGACCCAACAGCTGAACTGAAGTACCAGCTGAACGAGCTAACTGCGCGCCTTTACCGATTTTAAGTTCGATGTTGTGAAGAGTAGAACCGATAGGCATGTTGCGAAGCGGCAAGCAGTTACCTGGACGAATTGGAGCATCGTTACCAGACTGTACTTTATCGCCAGCGCGAAGGCCTTTAGGAGCGATGATATAACGACGCTCACCGTCAGCATACAATACAAGTGCAATGTGTGCAGTACGGTTAGGATCGTATTCGATACGCTCTACAGTTGCAGGAATACCATCTTTGTTACGTTTAAAGTCAACTAGACGGTAGTGCTGCTTGTGACCGCCACCAACGTGACGAGTCGTGATGTGACCGTTGTTATTACGGCCGCCAGTACGTTTTTTAGCTTCAACCAACGGAGAGTATGGTGCGCCTTTGTGAAGGTGATCATGAACCACTTTCTCTACAAAGCGACGTCCTGGAGACGTTGGCTTACATTTTTGAATAGGCATAATTCTCGTCCTTATTCCGCTGTGCTTTCAGCGGTATCGCCCAAGTCAGCCATTTCAACATCTTGGCCAGCTTTCAGGGTGACGTATGCTTTTTTAACATCAGAACGACGTCCTAATGTTTTACCAAAGCGTTTAGACTTACCTTTAGTGATAGTCGTGTTAACTTTAACAACTTCCACACCAAAGAGTTGTTCCACTGCTTTTTTGATTTCAAGCTTGTTTGCATTTAATGCAACTTTAAACACTTGAACACCAGCAGTTTCACCTAAAACTTGTGCTTTTTCTGAGAATACAGGTCCTTGCAGGACTTGATAGATACGTTCGTTGTTCATCCGAGTTCTACCTCAATTTTCTTAGCAGCAGCTACAGACATAACAACTTTGTCGAACGCAATCAAGCTAACCGGATCGATTGCAGCAGCATCAACCACATCAACGTGTGGAATGTTGCGCGCAGCAAGATACAGGTTCTCATCAACAGCATCAGTAACGATCAATGCGCGAGTCGCATTCAAGTCGTTAAGTTTTGCAAGCAATTCTTTAGTTTTTGGAGCTGCAACAGCAAACTCTTCAACTAAAACTAGGCGATCTTGACGAACAAGTTCAGCTAGGATGCATTGCATAGCACCGCGGTACATTTTACGGTTTACTTTTTGAGACCAGTCTTGTGGACGAGCAGCAAAAGTTTTACCACCGCCAACCCAGATTGGGCTACGAATAGAACCAGCACGAGCGCGGCCAGTACCTTTTTGACGGAATGGCTTGCGACCACCGCCAGAAACGTCTGCACGTGATTTCTGAGCTTTTGAACCTTGACGGCCACCAGCTAAATAAGCTGTAACCACTTGGTGAACAAGAGCTTCATTAAATTCACGACCGAACGCAACTTCTGATAATTCAACAGCAGAGCCGGAAACAGTATTTAAATTCACGTTATTTCCCCTCAGGCCTTGATCGTAGGACGAACGATTACGTCGCCACCAGTAGCACCAGGAACCGCGCCTTTAACAACTAGAACTGAACGTTCTGTGTCGATAGCAACGATCTCAAGACCCTGTGTAGTTACGCGTTCAGCACCTAAATGGCCAGCCATTTTTTTGCCTTTGAATACGCGACCAGGAGTCTGGTTTTGACCAGTAGAACCTAAAACACGGTGAGAAACTGAGTTACCGTGAGTTGCATCTTGCGTACGGAAGTTCCAACGCTTAACACCACCTTGGAAACCTTTACCTTTAGATTGACCAGTTACGTCAACAACTTGACCAACTTGGAACAATTCAACGGTAAGCGTACCACCAACTTCACGACCTTCAAGATCAGCTTCTGTAGCACGGAATTCTTGAACTAGACGACCAGCTGCAACACCCGCTTTCGCGAAGTGGCCTTTCTGAGCGTTAGTTACGCGAGATTCGCGACGTTCACCAGTAGTGATTTGAATCGCTTGATAACCATCAGTTTCAAGCGTTTTGATTTGAGTGATGCGGTTAGGATCAACCTCAATCACTGTAACAGGCACAGAAACACCAGCATCTGTAAAGATACGTGTCATACCGCACTTGCGACCGACTAAACCAATAGCCATGTGCATAAACCTCTAAAAAAGCGGCCTAATTAACTTAGAGTGTTAATTAACCCGAAAGCCTTAACCCAATGCGATCTGAACATCAACACCAGCTGCAAGATCTAACTTCATCAATGCATCTACAGTTTTGTCTGTAGGTTGAACGATGTCGATCAAACGCTTGTAAGTACGGATTTCGTACTGGTCACGCGCGTCTTTGTTTACGTGTGGTGATGTTAAAACGTTAAAACGTTCAATGCGTGTTGGCATTGGAATTGGACCACACACTTGTGCACCAGTACGTTTTGCGGTTTCTACGATTTCTTGAGCTGATTGATCAATCAGGCGATGATCAAAAGACTTAAGACGGATACGAATTCTCTGGTTAGACATACCAGTAAACTCCAAGCCAAATATATAAAGAATCACTCTTGACGCATCTCACCCCACTTTATATGGGCAAGTGTCAAGAGCAGTGAAATATCACTAAGGTCATGATCGATGCCACGACTGTAACGATAGTTAACTACTTTATTCGCAGTTAACCCCCTTCCTATTGAAGGGTCGCTTATTATAGCCATTGTTTAATGCATAAGCAAATCTCTTTTATGGTTTTATCCAAGTTTTCAATTTATGACTTAAAACAATAGTTTATTGTTTAAATATTAGGCAGTTTTTGCCAAAACATATTCTATAGCACGATTTAACATCTGATTTCCTTCAATAAATTTTTGCTTCGTAGTTTTTTTTAATTCAAATAAATTTTGCACATATTTTCCTGAAAATTGCGCAAGCTCTTCTTCATTTTCCAAAAACAATGCCAGGGTTTCCGGCGTGATTTCAGGATGAAACTGGAAGCCCAATACATTTCTGCCCAACTGGTACATCTGATTACGACAGGCTTCATTTTCTGCCAGATGGACTGCACCTTTGGGCAATTCAAATGTTTCATTGTGCCATTGCAGAATATTAAACTGCTCCGGCAGGCTAAAACACGTCTCTGGTAGATTCGCCACTCTGTGCACCGTGGTCCACCCCAATTCTTGTTCTGGATTGCGACTAACACCTGCACCCAAAGCATTTGCAATCAACTGCCCACCCAGACACAGGCCAATTGCCGGTTTACCATGCGAAAGATAGCGACGCAACCAGCGTTTTTCTATTTTTAACCAAGGGAAATTCGCTTCATCATTCACACTCATGGTACCACCCATAATGATCAGCAAATCCACCTCTTCCACTGCAGGCAGCGCCTCGATCTCCAAAGGTCGATCGACGGGTAAAGCAAAAAATTCAGTCGCTGTAATGTGCGCCTGATGCTGCTTTAAAAATTCATAACAACTACCAAAACCTTCACCAGCAATATGCTGAAAATAATGCACTTTTAAATGCGATTTCATGCTCCTCAACCTATTTTTTTTAGCTATATAGATTTAGGTTTTGCAAAAATGAAGCCAACTTTTTATAAGACTTGTTGTTTTTAAACAATTCACAACGTAACTGGCAGTGAGTCACAGATTCTCTTAAGCTAGAGTAATATTTGATTACATTTGAGCGCATTCACGTGAAACAAGACTCTCAAACTCGCCTGATTCATGCACCACGAAAGGCTCCTCAAGCGATTTCTACCATTCAGCCTCCCCTCTATCGTGCATCGACCATTATCTTTAACAATACCGATGCCCTGTTTAATCGCCATTGGACCGATGACTATGACTATAGTTATGGCACGCATGGCACGCCTACAACCTTTACGCTGGGCGATAACATCGCCCAGCTCGAAGGTGGCTTGTATCACCTGCTCGCACCGAGTGGTTTATCCGCGATTAATCTCGTGAATTCTTGCTTTTTAAGCCAAGGCGATGAAGTTTGGGTGGCTGACAATATCTATGGTCCAAACATGGAGCATTTACGCAATCTGGAAAAGCGTTATGGAATTACGGTTAAGGTCTACAATCCCATAGAGCTTGATACGTTTCAGCCTACAGATAAAGCCAAACTGATCTGGCTCGAGGCTGCTGGCTCAGTCACTCTGGAATTCCCGGATCTGGCTGGTTTGGTGAAAAAAGCCCAGGCACATCATATTCTGACGGCACTGGATAATACCTGGGGCGCAGGTCTGGCTTTTGATGCCTTTGATTTTAGTGAAGAGCATTTAAGTGTAGATATGACGGTACATGCACTGACCAAATATCCAAGCGGCGGTGGTGATATCCTGATGGGCTCAGTGGTTACGCGAGATAAGACCCTGCATCACAAACTGTTCCGTGCGCATGCCATTCAGGGCATTAGTGTTTCTGGTGATGATGTGGCACAGATACAACGCAGTCTGGCTTCGATGCAACTGCGATATCAACATCAATCCAACAGTGCGCTTACATTAATGACATGGCTTAAACAGCAAACCGAGTTTGTGCAAGTACTTCATCCTTCAGATCCGGACAGTGCAGGCCATCAGTACTGGAAAGAAATTTGCAAGCAAGGTGATAGTGCCGGCCTGGTCAGCGTGATCTTTGACAGCACATACGTAATGCAGGATATCCGGAATTTCTGTGATAGCTTAAAACTGTTTAAGCTTGGCTTTAGTTGGGGTGGCCCTGTCAGTCTGGTCATGCTATATAACTTAAAAGACATGCGTGTGCTGGAACATTCACACTTAAAAGACGGCTTGCTGGTTCGTTTCTGTATTGGACTGGAATATCCGGAAGATTTGATTCAAGATATTCAGCATGCACTAGAACAAATGAAAAAACTTAAAAACGAATAATAAATAACAGGAAAAGCTATGGGTAGACCAATTGTTATTGCTAAAAAAACTGCGGATACCACACAGGATATTGTGCTGCATTCCCAACTTGCCAATCGACATGGCTTGATTGCAGGTGCCACTGGTACCGGAAAGACTGTGACTTTAAAAGTATTGGCGGAGAGCTTTTCTCGAATTGGTGTACCTGTATTCCTCGCCGATGCCAAAGGCGATGTGTCCAGCCTGGCCAAAGCAGGTGAAAGCAGCCCCAAGTTTGATGAACGGATTAAAAGTCTCAATATCGAGTCCATTCCTTTTGCAGCCTCACCAGTGGTGTTTTGGGATTTATTTGGCGAACAGGGTTATCCGATTCGCACTACCATTTCTGAAATTGGCCCGCTGCTGCTGGCGCAAATACTGAATCTGAATGACACCCAGGAAGGCGTTTTATCTGCCGTGTTTCGGATTGCCGATGATCAGGGTTTATTGCTGATCGACTTTAAAGATCTGAAAGCGATGCTGAGTTATGTCTCTGAGCATGCGGCTGACTTTAAAGCTGAATATGGCAATCTTTCACCCGCCAGTCTCGGTGCGATTCAACGTAATTTGTTAGCACTGGCTGACCAAGGCGGTGACCAGTTTTTTGGCGAGCCGGCGCTGGATCTGATGGACTTTTTGCAGACGGATAGTCAAGGACGTGGCAATATCAATTTGTTGGCGGCTGACAAGCTGATGAATACGCCTAAGCTATATGCCACGTTCTTACTCTGGATGCTCTCCGAGCTGTTTGAACAGCTTCCCGAAGTCGGCGATCTGGACAAACCTAAACTGGTGTTTTTCTTTGATGAAGCCCATCTCTTATTTGATAATGCCAGCCCTGCCCTGCAAGAAAAAATTGAGCAGGTGGTGCGTCTAATTCGCTCGAAAGGTGTAGGGATTTATTTTGTCACGCAAAATCCGTTGGACTTACCTGAAAGTGTCTTAGGCCAGCTCGGCAATCGGGTTCAACATGCTTTGCGGGCTTTCACTCCCAAAGATCAAAAAGCAGTGAAAACCGCAGCAGAGACTTTTCGAGCCAATCCTGAATTTAAAGTCGATCAGGTGATTACCGAACTTGCTGTCGGTGAAGCCCTAATTAGCTGCCTGGATGAAAAAGGCATTCCGCAAATAGTAGAGCGTGGCTGGGTCATGCCGCCGCATTCATCCTTTACACCGATCTCGCTTGAAGAACGCAAGGCTCTCATGCAGCAAAGTATTGTCGCCGGTATTTATGAGCAGCCAGTCGATCGGGATAGCGCCCATGAAATGCTGCAAAACAAGGTCGCAGAACGCCAGCAACAGGCTCAGGCCGCCGAACTTGCCAAACAGCAAAGCAAGGAACAGGAAGCTCTTGCCAAGCAGCAAATTAAAGAACAGGAACGTCTGGCACGAGAACAGCAAAAAGAAGCTGAACGCGCAGCCAAGCAACGAGAAAAACTGACTCAGGATATTGTCGGCACCTTTGCCAAAAGTGCTGCCCGTAGCCTGGGCGGGAGTACTGGGCAGAAAATTGTGCGCGGCTTACTGGGTTCGCTGTTTGGCCGCAAATAATCCCCCTCCTTTTCCGATCATCATCACACTTTTTATGGGATATTTTTATATCCCGTAATTTTTTTATGGTTTTATGACTATGCGCTATTGTAAAGCCATTTTAAAAGATGTAATTTAAATACATCTTTTAAAAAACACCTGTAGACGGCTCTCATGACTCCACAACATATTGAACTTGTACAAGCGACTGTTCCTGTTTTACGTGAAAACGGCGTAGCACTTACCACGTATTTCTATAACCGCATGCTGAAAAACCATCCAGAGTTGAAAAACACCTTCAACATGGATCATCAAAGTACTGGCCGTCAACCACGTGCCTTGGCTGCCGCAGTACTTGCCTATGCCGAAAACATTACCAATCCGGGCGTTTTGACCAAAGCCATCGAACGCATTACCACTAAACATGTCAGCCTGGATATTCAACCGGATCAATATGCGATTGTCGGTGAGAATCTGTTGCACTCGATCAGCGAAGTTTTAGATGTACCCATGGACTCAGACCTGATTGCAGCCTGGAAAGAAGCGTATATGCAACTGGCAGATATTTTGATTGGTGTGGAAAAATCTAAATATGCCACTCTAGCTTCTGAAAATGGTGGCTGGGCGGGCTGGCGCGAATTTGAAGTAGCAGCAGTCAATGATACCGACGCAGGTAAAATCTTTACACTTAAAGCTAAAGATGGTGCAGCGATTGCAAGTGCTGAAGCCGGTGAACATATTTCAGTACGTGTACAGGTGCCTGAACAGCACATTCGTCAACCACAACAGTTTAGCTTTGATCAGGCTCAAAACGAGCAATATCAAATTACTGTGAAAGCGGAAGAAAATCCAACCGCATTCTCGGTTGCACAGACACTGATCGACCACTACAAAGTTGGTGATGTAGTTGAAGTGTCTGCCCCGCTCAAGCTTTAATTGCAAAAACGGTTTAGACTAGCATCAGATTCTGATTAAAAGCTCCATTCGTGGAGCTTTTAACATTCAATTCTTTCATTTTCTAGCTGTTGACGTTATGCAACTCAATAAATTCACTGACTATGCGCTTCGGATCCTGATGTATGTCGCACAGCCACGTGATCTCCCTTATACCATTGCAGAACTTGCCGAGCGCTTGCAGGTTTCACAAAATCATGCTATGAAAATCGTGCATTTTATGGCGAAACAGGACTGGCTGATCACCACACGTGGTAAAGGTGGTGGCATACGTTTAAATCCGGCAAGCCTGAACCTCCAGCTGGGACAGATTGTGCGGATTCTACAACGCGACAGCAATGTAGTGGAATGCAATAGCCCACCCTGCGTATTACGTCCGACCTGTGGTTTAAAAGGCATTTTAGATGATGCAGTGGAACAGTTTTATAGCAGTCTGGATCAATATGTAGTTAAAGATGTGATTACGCCACGAAATGCGCGTTTCAGTACAAATTCTCCGATCGGCCTGATTAATCTTTAAAGTCTTCCGGGTCATGTCTTGTGACTTATTCTTGCGGCAAAGTTCGCTTGCCTGTGCGACTTCCTTTATAATGTTTCATTGTAGATCATTTATTGAAGTTGAGTTATGCACCACAGCAGAGGAAAATCCAAAAACAGTAAGACAGCCCATGCGCCTAAGCAAAAAATCAGCTACGAGAAAAAAGTTGATTCTGCCATTACTGAATATTCTGTGCGCGCACTCAACTGGCTACGCAAAGCCGAATTTTTAATGAGTGCACCCAAACTCAGTCTTTGTGTAGAAGATACAGGCTATGAAATTGCTTTTGCCGGCCGCTCGAATGCGGGTAAGTCTAGTGCGATTAATGCCCTGACCAACCAGAAACAGTTGGCACGTGCATCGAAAAAACCTGGCCGTACCCAGATGATCAACTTTTTCAGCCTGGGTAATCCGGATCAGCGTCTGGTCGACTTACCCGGTTATGGTTATGCGGCTGTGCCTGAAAAAATGAAACTGGTCTGGCAAAAAGAACTGGAAAATTACCTGATTCACCGTCAAAGCTTGCAAGGCCTGGTATTGTTGATGGATATCCGTCATCCCCTGCAACACTTTGATGTAATGATGCTGGAATGGGCTTATTCCCGCCAGTTGTTCGTACATGTGTTATTGACCAAATCTGACAAACTAAACCGTGGTCCTGCATCCAAAGCCTTGCAGGAAGTCAAAGCGGCATTGAAAAAGATGAAGCTGGATTTCTCGATTCAACTGTTTTCCTCCATGAACAAACAAGGTTTAGAAGAACTGGCCAGCGTCATGGGTGGCCGTTTGAACTTTACCTTAGATCAAGCATCTGAATATGATCTGGACAGCATTCCGGAAGCATCGGCTCATGATTTGAATGAATCTGATGAACCGCTTGAAGAGCTCGAGCTTAGTGAAACTGATTCTGAGCATGCTGAAGTATCGACTCATGATTTAAATGAAGCTGAAGAACCGCTGGAATTGCTTGAGCAGGATCAATCCGAGCTTAAAGCGGCAGATGAGCTAAATCAGAATAAGCGTTCAGCGGATTAAGACCATGTCACCTAAATGATCTGTGATCATTCTTGATTTATTAAAACTCAACGTACAAATAAAAAAGCAGGTCAAATACCTGCTTTTTTTTATTTTTTTAAATGTTTTAGCTATCTGTAGCTTGAAGATCGGGTTCACGCGTATGCCGGTCCACCACCACGCTGATCATCATATCTCCCTGAACATTCACCACTGTACGTACGGTATCCAGTAAACGGTCGATCGGTAAAAGAATGGCAATCGCCTCGGCAGGTAAACCAACCGATTGCAAGACCATAATCATGGTCACCATACCGGCACTCGGAATTCCCGGTGCACCTAAGGATGCAATCATCGCAGTTGCACAGACCACCAGTTGCTGCCCCAGACTCAGATCCAGCCCCATTAAATTGGCAATAAATAATGCTGCTGCCGCTTCATACAGCGCAGTACCATCCATATTCAACTGTGTACCAAGTGGAATCACAAAACCTGCCGTATGCGGACGCACACCCAGATTTTCCTGCGCACATTTCATTGACAGGGGCATGGTCGCCGAACTGGAACTGGTAGCAAAGGCTGTAATCAAGGCAGCACGTGTACCTTTAAAGAAGGTAACCGGATTCATCTTGCCGAAAATCCATAGCAATAAAGGCAAGACCACGATGCCATGAAAAATTGTCGTGCCGGTAACCACCGCAGCAAATTCAGCCAGACGGCTGAGAACTGAAACATCTTCAGTGGCAATTAATTTGGCCAATAAGGCAAAAATACCCAGCGGTGCCAGTTTCATCACCCAGCCAATCATTAACATCATGATCTCGAAAAACTGGTGACTCAGCTTGCGTACAGTACGGAATTTATCTCCCCCTGCGACCAGTGCTACACCAACAAATAGCGCAAAGACTACCACCGCCAAGACATTGCCATCGGCAAAGGCTTTAAACGGATTGATCAGGGTATTTTGAATAAAGTTGGTAAAGAAAGAAGATGGCGTGAGCGTGTCCGGTGTTTGATGTTGCGCCATGGCATCCTGGAACATCAGTACATCGACACCCTTACCGACATCAAACAGATGCGCACACGCCAGACCTAAAATGAGTGCCAAAGTAGTGGTAGTCACACAACACATCAGAGTAATTTTCCAGGTTCGGCTCAGTTGCCCACCCGCCTGCAGATTGGATACGCCGACCACAATCGAGCTAAAAATCAGCGGCACTAACAGCATTTTTAATAAGCCAATAAAAATGCTGCTGACGATACCGATGCCATATAAGCTGATATCAAAAAATGGGGTTTGTGGAAATATCGTCAGTAGAAATCCAAACAGCACCCCCAATACGGCGGCAATTAAAATTTGCGTATTTAAGCTCATCTTTTCATGCATTTTTAATATTGATCTTAAGCCGCACTATGCCATGCAGTGTCTATAGAATCGAGTAATATTTTATAAACGCATGGTTGAAGCATGACATCAAATGGCTATTTTCATCCAGCTTAAAAACAAAAAACCGAATCTGAGATTCGGCTTTTTGAGAAAGAAAAAAATTACTGTGTTTCGATTTCACGTAAGCGGATCAGACCTTCTTGAGAGGTACTGCAGACCAGCTCGCCATTTTGCCACATCCGGCCAAAATTTAGACCGCGTGAACTGGCACTTTGGGTAGCATCCATATCGTAAAGCATCCATTCATCTGCACGGAACGGTTTATGGAAGTACATGGCATGGTCAATACTGGCACATTGTAAACTTGGCGAGATATAGCTCAGACCATGTGGACGAAGCGCCGTGGTCATCAAGGTAAAGTCGGAATAGAAAGCAGCAATGGCCTGATGCAAAGAGATCTGATCAACTTCTGCAGCAATACGGTCATGCGTACGGATATAGTGCGCATAAGACGGTGCTTCAGGTTGAGGCTGGAATGGATTTTGCGGATTGACCGGGCGAATTTCCACATGACGATCACGGGTGAAAGACGCACGGACATTTTCCGGAATAAACTCGATCATTTGTTTGATCAGTTCTGCTTCATTTTTCAGGCTTCCTGCTGGCGGATATTCAGGCTCTGAAATCTGATAATTCAAACCTTCTTCCGGCTCTGCAAAAGACACCATACACATGAAAATAGTCCGGCCATGCTGAATTGCACGAACCTGGCGACTGATAAAGCTTTTACCGTCACGGATCCGTTCTACTTCATAAATAATGGGTGCATTGACATCACCACCAAACAGGAAATAGGCATGTAATGAATGCGCCGGACGGTCTGTAGTATAAGAGGCTGCGCGGAGTGCCTGCCCCAAAACCTGACCGCCAAATACGCGCTTGCCTACCAGATTCCGGCTGATTCCCCGGAAAATGTTTTCTTCTAACTTTTCTAAGCTGAGCAGCTCGACCAGTTCCTGTGTTAAGGCATTCATAAGCAACCTACGTAATATTGGAGATATCCCAAAATGGAAAAACAGATCTAAATAACGAATCTGGAATATTCTGCCACAAAATCAGAACGAAACTCTAAAGTTTGCATGACTGTTCTGTCATACTGATGTCATAAGTGACTAGGAAAAGCACCTGCTTTCACGCTAAAATTGAAGCACTTCTGCTGAAGTTGTTAAAAAAAGATATATGGTTTCGCTTTAGAAACCAGCAAAATAAATCCCCCTCAGAAGTCCTGTGGTTCTGGTCAGTAAAATTAGGAGTAGCTATGTCCAAGAATGGCTTTGGTCAAATGTATCGCAAGCTTTCAAGTAAGTTACTTGATCTTGTGGTTACCCCTCATGTTCTTGGGGAAGTACCAAGTGAAGTGACAGCGCCTGAATCTGATCAGACTGCAACAGACTCGCGAAAGCTGGTCTGCTACGTTTTACAGAACCATTCGCGCAGTAATGCACTGGTGGTCGATGCAGAAACGCGCCGCTTAAAACTGCCGGCTGCACTTGATCCAATGCAACTCGGGAACAACAAGGAAAAAGCATCGCTACTGTTTTTACAGCATCATGATGAAAACAACCTGCTGAGTTCACCGCCACATGCGTTTCCACCGCGCCTGTTACGCTTGATTGAAATCCTGGAGCAACATCCTGAGCTGGATGTCGAACTGGTACCGGTGACCGTGCTTTGGGGACGCGAACCGGAAAAAGAAGATTCCTGGTTTAAACTGCTGTTTACCGATACCTGGTCTACACCAAGCCGGGTCAAGCAACTGGTCAATATCGGCCTGCATGGTCGTCAGTCTTATTTAGAGTTTCATGAGCCACAGTCGTTACGTGCCATGATTGACTATGCCAAAGAAACGCATCCAAATTCAGCGCCGGCGACTTATATTGTCAGCACTTTAAATGATTATCTGGATGGTCAGCGCGAAGTGATTCTTGGACCGGATCTGTCTGACCGTCGCAATGTCATGCACGGTCTGATCAAATCACCCGATGTACAGGCAGCGATTCGCAATGACAGTATTCGTAGCAAAATCTCGATGCTGGAATCTGAACGTCGTGCCATCGGTTATCTGAACGAAATCGTTTCCGATTATTCTCATTCTACTGTACGTTTTGCCGATAAAGCGCTGACCCGCTTATGGACCCAGCTTTATGACGGCGTAGAAGTCCATAATTTCAGTACCGTGCGTGAATTGGCCAAGGATTATGAAATTGTCTATACCCCATGTCACCGCAGTCACATTGACTATTTATTATTGTCTTATGTGATCTATCGCCGTGGCTTGATGGTGCCGTATATTGCTGCGGGCGATAACCTCAATATGCCTTTTGTCGGTCAGATTTTACGTGGTGGTGGCGCTTTCTTTATTCGCCGTACTTTCCGCGGCAACGCGCTCTATACTACGGTGTTTAAAGAATATCTGTATAGCGTCCTGTCACGTAATACCCCGCTAGAATATTTTATTGAAGGGGGCCGTTCACGTACCGGTCGTTTGCTACCGCCAAAAACCGGGATGCTGGCAATGACCGTGCATGGTCATTTACGTGGCAAGTCCAAACCGATTGTATTTGTACCGACCTATATCGGCTATGAACGCCTAATGGAAGGTGGTACCTATGTCGGTGAGATGAGTGGTAAGCCAAAAGAAGCCGAGTCTATTTTTGGTATTTTGAAAACCCTGCGCAAGATTGAACGTATTTTTGGCAAGGTGCACCTGAACTTTGGTAAACCGGTATTTCTGGATGATATCCTGAAACAGCATGGTGCAGAAAATATCAAGATCGAAAAGAACGATGATCCGGTTCCACAAGCGGTTTCTGACGCGGTGAATAGCTCTGCACAGGCTATTCTGGAAAATATTAACAGTGCAGTCGTGATCAATCCGGTATCGTTATTATCTTTAATCTTGCTGGCCACGCCAAAACATACGCTGGATGAAGAAATCTGTATCAAACAGCTGGATACCTATCGCACCTTGCTCACCGCCCTGCCTTATGATGAACGCATGCAGGTTACACCGCTGTCAGGCAAAGAAATAATTGCCTATGCAATGAAGCTGAAACTGATCAAACGGGTGAAGCATGTACTGGGAGATATTATTGCGATTGAGGATAATCAGGCGGTTCTGCTAACTTACTTCCGTAATAATATTGTGCATACTTTTATATTGCCATCCCTGATTGCAGCCCTGACTGAACATAACGGCACCATCCGCCGTCATGATGTGATCAATATCAGCAGCACCCTATATCCGTTCCTCAAAGCTGAGCTATTTTTAAAATGGCATGAAGATGAGATTCAAAATCAGGTCAATGCCCATATTGATAGCTTAATTGCCTCGAAACTGATCACGCAAGATGGCGAAAACCTGATTGCACCTGCACCGAATACGGAAGCGCATCATCAGCTCGAAGTTCTGGCTGCACCTGTGACTCAAAGTCTGGAACGTTATTACATGACTTTGGCACTGATTACCCAGCGTGGTTCTGGCAATATCTCGACCCGTCAGGTTGAAGAGCTCAGTTATCTGGTCGGTCAGCGCCTGTCTGTGCTGTACGAGTTCAACTCGCCAGAGTTCTTCGATAAAGCCTTATTCCAAAGCTTTATTAAGGTATTAACCCAAAAAGGTTATCTATGTACCAATGAAGACAATGCGATTGTTTTTGATGAACAGCTGACCAATGTGGCGCAGTATGCAGATTTGGTACTGGATGAAGTGAAGTTGCAGATGCTGCATCACATCACCGACTTTACGGATGAAGAGTTGAAAGAAGCTTTGGATGCAGTTGCGGCTGAACAAGCCAAGAAACGCGCGAAGCGGAAAAAGAAGTAAGGCTTTTTATTCCCTCTCCTTTCAGGAGAGGGCTAGGGAGAGGTAATTTCAAAAAGCCCTCCTCCTAACCTCCTCCCAGAGGGAGGAAGAACTTCAATCTACTGGATTTATTTTTTCATTAACTCCAAATAATCCTCATAACAATCTGGATGCTCTAACTCAAATCCCATTTTCTGCATTCGAGTCGCATAAAGTTTCTTACCTGTCACCTGCTCGCTTTCTACTTGCAGCAAAGGAAGTCCCATCTGTTGTTGGAACCATTGCAATATTTCATGCATTAATTTTGGCCGGTTATCAGTCACAATATAAGACCTTTCAGGATGTTCCACGTGAATCATATGTGATAAGAAACGTGATAAATCTTCAATATGAATCCGGTTGGACCAGTGCAGATTAGGATAACTCGTCATCGAGGCGGCCATTTTCTGCAGGCGTATTACTGAAGTACCGTAAATGCCGCTCGGACGAATGATGGTAGATTGCTCAGGATAAGCAGTGAAATAAGCCTGCTCCATCTGCTGCAAGATTTTGCCCTGAGTATCATTCGGGTGAATTTCAGTTTCGTCATCTACGATTTCACCGGAATTTTGCCCATACCCTCGTGTCGATGACACCACCATAATCCGCTTCACCGGATGCTGTTTCAAGGCAGCCACAATAGGTTGAACCGAATCCAGATAAGTCTGCTGATAGCCTTCGACCGTACTTTGTTTTGGACTAAGTAATACATAGACCCAGTCAATCGGAGGAACTGCTGTTAAATCCAGTTGATGCACATCCTGAATCAGATGAGTTGCGAATGAATCTGTTTTGGGACTCTGGCTAATTGTGCTAATTTGATGACCTTGCTCAAATAGTTGTTTAGCCACACGTCGGGATGTTTTACCATAACCGATAAATAAAATATGCATTGAGCACCGAATCACAAATCTGGTTGAGGGGACATGGCTGCAGTCCATCAGTTACAAGGCGTTGGCAATGCCGCCGCTGCATTACTCGAAAAACTAAATATCTTCAATACTGATGATTTGCTTTTTCATCTACCACGTGACTATGAAGACCGTAGCACGATCATTCCTATGAATCAATTGAGCGTGGGACGCAGCTATCTGCTGGAAGGCATCGTTAAAGGTGTGGATTTCCCCCCTGGCAAACGCAAATCCATGGCTGTGCTGCTAGATGATGATTTTGGCAAAGTCACTTTACGTTTTTATCATATTTATAAAGGCATTACTGACCGCTGCAAACTGGGTAACCGTTTAAGAATTTTTGGTGAAGTGCGGGTTGGTGCGCGCGGTCTGGAAATGTATCATCCCGAACTGCAAGTCATTACTGAGGACACACCTTTACCTCAAACCCAGCTCACGGCAATTTATCCGGCGACTGAAGGCCTGACCCAACCCAAAATACGGGACTATATTCAGCAGGCCTTGGCTCAATACAGCGATCATCTGCCTGAACTGCTACCAGCAAAATTTAGTAATGGTTATGCGCTGAAACAGGCACTGGAATATATCCATCATCCACCAGTCAATGCCAATATGCTGCAGCTGGCACAAGGCTCACATCCTGCACAGCAGCGCCTGATCTTTGAAGAACTGGTAGCGCATCAGATCAGTTTATTGACACGTCGGGCCTTCATTCAGCAGGTCGAAGCGCCTTCATTTGCGCCAAGTCAGACCTATGCCAAACAGCTTTTAGCCAGTCTGGCTTTTGAAATGACCGGTGCGCAAAAACGTGTATCCAGAGAAATTGCACAGGATTTAAGAACCAATAAACCGATGTTGCGTCTGGTTCAGGGCGATGTCGGCGCGGGTAAAACACTGGTGGCCGGTGTCGCGGCCTGCCATGCACTGGAAGAAGGCTGGCAAGTGGCGTTGATGGCACCGACCGAGATTCTGGCCGAGCAGCATTATCTGAACTTTAAACGCTGGTTTGAGCCTTTGGGCTTAAATGTAGCCTGGCTTTCCGGCAAGCAGAAAGGTAAAGCTCGCGCAGCAGCAGAACAGCTGATTCGGGACGGAAGTGCCCATCTGGTCATCGGCACCCATGCGCTGTTTCAGGAAAATGTCGAGTTTGCCAAACTGGGTCTGGTGATTATTGATGAGCAGCATCGCTTTGGTGTGGATCAGCGCCTTGCTCTCAGAAATAAAGGGCTAGATGGTATGTCACCGCATCAACTGGTGATGACTGCGACTCCGATTCCACGCACACTGGCCATGTCTGCCTATGGTGATCTGGATACCTCTGTGATTGACGAGCTGCCGCCGGGCCGTACCCCGATTCAGACCGTGACCATTCCATTAGACCGGCGCGAAGAAGTCTTGCAACGGATTGCCAGCAACTGTGCTGAAGGCAAGCAGGCCTACTGGGTGTGTACACTGGTAGAACAGTCCGAAACTTTAGATGCCCAAGCTGCAGAAGCGACCTTTGCCGAAATTCGCGAGCGCTTTCCTGCGCTGAATATCGGACTGGTACATGGCAAGATGAAAGCCGATGAAAAACAGGCGGTAATGCAGCAGTTTAAAAATAATGAATTACAGCTCCTGATTGCCACCACCGTGATCGAAGTCGGCGTCGATGTACCCAATGCCTCCATTATGGTGATTGAAAATGCCGAGCGTCTAGGTCTATCTCAATTGCATCAGCTACGTGGCCGGGTCGGTCGTGGCGCCAAAGCCAGCTTCTGTGCCCTGCTGTATAAGCATCCACTTTCGCAAAATGGTCAGGAACGTTTAAGAATCATGCGCGAAACCAATGATGGTTTTATGATTGCCGAGAAAGATCTGGAGTTACGTGGCCCGGGTGAGCTGCTCGGGACCAAACAGACCGGGGACATGAATTTCCGTGTGGCCAAACTTGAACGTGATGATCACCTGCTCAATCAGGCACATTATGTGGCTCAGCAGATGCTCAAGGATTATCCCGATCAGGCCGAAGCATTATTGCAACGCTGGCTACCGGAAGCACCGCGCTATGCCTATGTTTAAATTACTGCAACATGGAAAATCCTGGCTGACTCGCTTACAGCCCTGCCAGCTCTGTCTGACCGATCATCAGTCCATTCATTCAGTCTGTGAAGATTGCTGGCGACAATTACCCTGGGCACATCAAACCATTCAACGGCAGGAAATGCAGTTCCAGATTGCCTGCGACTATGCTTACCCGATGGACCGGCTGATTCAACTGTTTAAATATGAACAGAAGCTGCATTTGCAAAATTTACTGGCAGGTGTGCTGTTAAGTTTAGACCTACCTAAAGTCAGTGCGATAGTACCGATGCCGATCTCGAATGAGCGTCTGGCTGAGCGCGGTTATAATCAATCTCTAGTGCTGGCCAAACATGTGGCAAAACAGTTGAATGTACCCATCTGGCAACCTGTTCGACGAATGAAACAACACTCGCAAAAGGGCCTAAGCCGGCTGGAGCGGATTGAAGACATCCAATCACAATTCCAGATCAGTACCATTTCCAAGCTGCGTTACCGTCGGGTGCTGATTATTGATGATGTGGTGACGACCGGCAGCTCGATTCGAGCACTGAGCCAAACACTTGAACAACTGGGCTGTCAAAAAGTTTATGCAGCCTGTCTGGCAGGTGCTCAAATCTGAAAATTTAAGCTTGGGCGAGTAACTGCGACTTCACCCAAGGAATCACAATTTCAGTGGTCAAGGGTGCGAGTCGTAGCTCTTTTTCATCCAGATCGACCCATTTCATTTCGGCAATTTCCGCTTCAATTTTTGGCGCTTGATCTAGACTTACCCAATAGACATAACTCACCAGTTGATGATCAGGTTCATTTGCCGTCTGGGTTTCAAAACGCCCAATGAATTGCTGAATCTGCGCCTGTGTGCCAATTTCTTCCTGAATTTCACGCAACATCGTTGCTTCTGGTGCTTCATTTGGCTCCAGCTTGCCACCAACCTGCATAAAGCAGGATGTCCCTTTTTTGCGAACCACCAGCAGTTGCTGCGCTTCATTTAAAATAATGGCTGCAGCCACCGTAATCACGTTCATTTATTTTCTACAAATCATGCTGTGGACAGCTTATTTTACAAGATCGGTCTGATCGACCATACCCCATTTCGCTTCAGGCGGCTGATAACTTTCAAACTGGCGCAAAATATCATCCAGATTATCACTCACAATTAAAGCATCGCTAAAGCGCGCTTTGGTAAAACCTTTCTCAATCGTCATATAGATAAATTTGAGTAAATCATCATAGAAACCATCTACATTTAAAAAAGCACAAGGCTTTTTATGAATTCCCAACTGTGCCCAGGTCCATTGTTCAAAAATTTCCTCTAGGGTTCCGGCACCACCCGGAATGGCAATAAATCCCTGGGCCAGTTCCGACATGCGGGTTTTACGTTCATGCATATTATCGACCACAAATAGCTCGGTAATATGCGGATGCGCCAGTTCACGATTGACCAGCTGTCTTGGAATTACACCAATCACCTTGCCACCAGCAGCCAAAGCACTATCAGCAACAATGCCCATTAAACCGGAGCGACCACCGCCATAGACCAGCGTCTGATGCCTTGCTGCCAAGGTTTGGCCAACCTTTTCGGCAATCTGGGCATAGAGAGGATCCGAGCCCAGTGCTGAACCACAAAAAATTGCAATAGAATTCATCATTTCACTCTCCAATTGACGCTATATTGTACGAAATCGCTGCAAGCGCGCTTTTTCCAAAAATAACTGCTTAATATCAGTGTTTTTATTCAATTCCTTGTCTAAAATACACCCATTCCAATTCACATACTGCGCCAGGGAGAAAAGACAGCATGCTTGAAGCCTTTTACGCCACAGAGCGCGGTAGCTTAGAAGATATCACGATTAATGGTGATTTCGACCTGCATCCAGATTTAGTATGGCTTGATCTGATTGCACCTTCACAAGAAGAGCAGCAATGGATTCTAGATGCCTATGCGCAAAACTTACCGACCTTAAAATCGCTGGAAGATATCTCCTCTAGTGCCCGATTTTACCGTGATGATGACGGTATTTTGCATATCAGCACCTATTTTTTAACCAAAAATAAAAACTATCAGGTCGAGAATGAAAACGAAGATGAATCCAGCATGCTGGCGACGGTACAAACCGTAGCATTCATTCTGCATAAGGACCGTCTTTTTACCTTGCGTGGCGAAAAGCTGGTGGCCTTTCGTGCCTTCCGTGCCCGTGCGCGCCGCAATGATTATGAAATCGATTATAAAGATCCGACCTGGATTTTATTGGGCCTGCTCGAAGCCAAACTGGATGAGCTGGCCGACATTCTGGAAGATGTACATAAAGATTTAGAGAAATATTCAACTGAAGTGTTGAATAACCGCCATCGCGAGCAGATTCTCGATCTGGATGACATGATTACCCGGCTAGCTCAACTGGAAGATATGCTTGGTAAAGCGCAGCTCTGTCTGATCGATTTACGTCGTGTTCTGACTTTCCTGTCTCGTCCACGCGCCTTGGGCAGTCATATTTATGATGCGGATATCCGAGAACTCAGTGAAGATGTGCGCTCGCTGGTGGAGCATGATGCCTTCCTGTTCCAGAAAGTGCGCTTCCTGCTCGATACCACGTCCGGATTCATTAACACGGAACAGAACGATACGATTCGTCGATTCTCGATCCTGCCAAGTATGCTTGCACCGCCGATGCTCATTGCCAGTATTTATGGCATGAATACCGAAGTTCTGCCTTTTGCACAAGGCTCCATGAGCTTCATTATGGTCAGTATTATTTTGATCGGCTTTTTGATCGGGCCATTGATTTACTTTAGATGGAAGAAGTGGATTTAATTTCTTCACCCTCTCTCTAACTCTCTCCCATAGGGAGAGAGGACTTCCAATATTTATTGAGATAGTAGTTTTTAAAAATATCATTTCTATCCATAAATTTAGAGAGGAAGTTCCCTCTCCTTTTAGGAGAGGGTTAGAGTGAGGTCATATTTTAATCCTTCCTAACGTCCTTTTGATAAAGGAAGGACTTTACTTTTAAAATGTGTCAACAATAAAAAAAAAGCACCTTTCGGTGCTTTTTTTATTTACTGAATGATCTGTAAATCATCCTGTAAATGACAGGCCTGAATGATATTCATCATTTTAGCAGGGACAGCTTTAAACTGTAGTCCTTGCGCTTGAGGCGTCTGGCGCAACCAGCGCACCAATACTGCCAAAGCCAAAGTACTACCACTTTCAAGCCCAGCTAGATTAACCACAAGCGGAAACTTGCTCTGTGACTGAACCACACGCAGACCATTTAGGTAATAGTCCTGCGCATTGGCATAGTCAATCTTGCCTGAAACCTGCAATTCCTGATCCTTGAATACAATCACGGCTCACCTATCTGATTATTTCTTGTTCTTGTCGATTGCAGCTTCTGCATCCGGTTTGAAGTTAGCAATGGCTTTATCTATATTACCGCCATTACGTTTGACTGTCGCAGCAAACTGGTTACGGAATTGCAAACCTAGATCGATACCCGATACGTTGATGTTGCGGATTTTCCATTGTGAACCTTTGTCCACCAGCTGGAACGCCACTGGAATTTTCTCGCCTTTATTATTAAAGTCGATGGTTACAACAGGATTTTTGCTATTGCTGGCCTTGTACGGACGCACGGTATAGGTCTGATTGCTGAACTTGGAAAATGCAGAACCATAATTTTCAATGAGCGTTTCACGGAAATTCTTTTCAAACTGCGCGCGCTGTGCAGCAGTACTATACTGGTTCGTCGCATAAGTCCCCATCACAATACGCGTGAAAGACTGTGAATCAATGTATGGATCCAGATTCTGGCGGACAATCGCTTTTACCAGCGCTGGATTGTTCTGCAATTTTGCGTTATCAGCTTTGAGGCGCTCAATCAAACCATCTGCCACTTTTTTAATAAAAACAGGTGGTGCTTCAGACGGTGCAGCAAACACTGTACCAGCAATCATTGTTGAAAGAATGCTTGCTGCAAGCGTTTGTTTTACTAAAGTCTTCACTGAAATCTCCTCAATCTATTATTCAACAAATACAGGTTCTGCATCAGTCGATTCTGAAACTGTCGCCTGTTCTGGGGCAGTTTCTTGACTATCCGACGATTTACCGGCACCGCCAGTAATGAATTTCGTCACTAAATCTTCAATTTCCATGGTGCCTTGGGTATTGGCAATCTGATCACCGCGTTTCAAATAGTTCAGACCACCACCTGGAATAATTTTCAGGTATTTTTCACCCAACAACCCATTGGTCGCTACCATAATATAAGCATCTTCATCAATATTGGTGATGGAGTTCATGTTATCTAACAGTTGTTTTTCCATGTCTTTTTGTTGCGCAGGTGCAGCCGCAGTATAGTCCGAACTATAACGTAACTCTTCCAGTGCTTCCTGCTGAACCTGCTTTAACTGTTCAGCATTAAACGAGGTCAATGAGCCATCCAGGGTCATATGCACGGTCGCCAGACGCGTGACTGGATCCAGGGTAATGTCATCCACTTGTCCCACTTTCACACCACTCAATGCCACTTTGGCACGCGGCTTAATCCCATTTACATTTTCAAAAGTCGCTGTCATTTTATAGCTGTCGGAAATATTGTGTCCGACCAGACCACTGACACGCATTGCTAGGAAAAATAAGGCAATACCAAACAAAATAACAAAAACACCAACGGCCAGCTCACTAGTACGTGATTTCATTAAACACCTCCGAACATGACCGCAGTCAACACAAAGTCAAAACCTAAAACGCACAGCGAAGAATACACGACTGTACGTGTTGTAGAAGTTGCAATACCTTCCGATGTCGGGACACAGGCATAGCCTTGGTATACCGCAATCCAGGTACAAATTAATGCGAATACAAAACTTTTAATAATGGTGCCATTTAAGACATCTTTATAGAATTGCACGCTGCTTTCCATGCCGCTCCAATAAGCGCCTTCATCGGCTCCCAGGAAATCCACCCCGACCATTTTGCCGCCCATAATGCCAACTGCAGCAAAGATGACGGAAAGCATTGGCAAGCTAAAAATCCCTGCCCAAAGACGTGGAGAAATCACCCGCTTCAATGGATCGACACCGATCATTTCCATACTGGACAATTGTTCAGTGGCTTTCATCAGGCCAATTTCCGCAGTCAAAGCTGAACCGGCACGTCCTGCAAACAGCAAAGCAGCGACCACAGGTGCCAGTTCACGCAGCAAGGTCAGCGCGACCGCTGTTCCCAGCATCGACTCACTACCAAAGGTCGACAAGATGCTAAACATCTGCAAACCAAGCACGGCTCCAATAAACAGGCCAGAAACCACAATAATCAGCAGGGACAATACCCCAACCCGATACATCTGATAAACAAACAGCTTTACTCCAAGCCAGGTCGGCATGGAAAATAAAATCTGCAACAGCATCAGGGTCGCGACCCCAATCCCCTGTACACGTTCAATAACGCGTCTACCTAATGCGGCAATTGCATTCATGAACGAACCTCATCACTTAAATAAGCTTGATGACTAAACTGATAATCCACCGGACCTTCTACCGAACCGGTCAGGAATTGCTGTACAAAAGCAGATGGATGCGCTTTCAGCTCTGCCGGCGTGCCCTCGCCCTGAATTTTGCCTTCTGCCACCACATAGATGTAGTCTGCAATCGATAAAGTTTCTGCAACATCATGCGAGACAATAATCGTGGTTAAGTCCAGTGCTTCACGTAATGAACGGATCAGACGAGTCAAAACGCCCATCACAATCGGATCCTGTCCGGCAAACGGTTCATCGTACATGATCAGCTCAGGATCCAGCGCAATCGCGCGGGCCAAAGCCACGCGTCGGTTCATACCACCGGATAGTTCAGACGGCATCATCTGTTCTGCACCACGTAAACCGACTGATTCCAGTTTCAGTGCCACGATTTCCTTAATCAGATGTTCCGGCAATTTGGTATGTGCCCGAATCGGAAATGCGACATTTTCATACACGCTCATATCGGTAAACAAAGCACCGCTCTGAAACAACATACCCATCCGTGCACGTGCTGAAAAAAGTTCGGAACGTGACATCGTGGCAATATCCTTGCCGTCCAATAAAACCTGACCGTGCTCAGGAACCAGCTGCCCACCGATCAATCTTAATAAGGTAGTTTTACCAGTACCGGATGGCCCCATAATGGCGGTAATCTGCCCACGACGAATATTTAAACTCACGTCGTCATAAATCACGCGCTCACCCCGCTTGAAGCTCAGATTCTTGACTTCAATCAGAGATTGAGTATCTCGCGCTGTTTGATTTTTCATAGCTGAGTTTATTCCTGCATTTTTTCAGCATGCATACTATAAAGGAACGAAGTTCAAAATGTTAGCAGTTGAAAAAGGTGGTTTAATATCATAAAAAATGACAACAATGGATTATTTCGTATTTTTTGTAATAAAAATATGCACTTAAGCTTGAGCCAGGTACATTGATTAATTAAAAAGACTGTATAAATAATAGATAATATTACATAAAATCAAAGTCAATGCGATATATGGCATATACACCTCTATCAATTGAGATCGAAGAGCTAAGCTTTTCATATTAATAGTTATCATAACCCTGACAAAATATGATTTAGTAGACATTTTACGTTAAAAAGCAAAAAACTCAATGCATAAAAAAACCGGTATTTCTACCGGTTTTTTTTATCTTCATCTAGCGACTGAATTAGTCGTTAAATTTACGACGTGGACGATCTTCACCACCGAACGAACGTTCACCACGTGGCTTGTCATCAAAGTTGCGACGTACTGGACGATCACCGAAATCACGCTTTGGACGGTCATCACCGAATGAACGTGCTGGACGATCACCGAAACCACCTTCACGACGTGGAGCAGGACGATCACCAAAATCACGTTTTGGACGATCACCATAACCGCCTTCACGAGCTGGTTTATAATCTACACGGTTACCACGGTTGTCATCATTAGAGCGAGGACGGTCACCAAAACCACCTTCACGACGTGGAGCTGGACGATCACCGAAGTCACGCTTTGGACGGTCATCAAACGAACGTTGTGGACGATCACCGAAACCGCCTTCACGACGTGGAGCAGGACGATCACCAAAGTCACGACGTGGACGATCTTCGCCAAATGCTGGACGTTCGCCACGAGGTTTGTCATCGAAGCTACGACGTGGACGATCATCGCCGCCTTCACGACGTTTGAAGTTGCTTTCGCCTTCAAAACGACGACCGCCACCGAAACCACCACGACCGCCATCACGACGACCGCCATCACGGCCACGACCGCGACCAACGCCATCACGGCTACCACGTGCAGGAGGTGGAGATGGCTCAAGACCTTCAATTTCAGATACGTTTAGACGCGCATCAAGGAAGTCTTCCAAAGCACGGATTTTACCGCGTTCACGGTAAGTCGCCAAAGTAATTGCTTTACCAGTACGACCCGCACGACCTGTACGACCGATACGGTGTACATAGTCTTCGTTCTTCATTGGAAGACCGAAGTTGATTACGTGTGAAATTGTTGGTACGTCAAGACCACGCGCTGCAACGTCAGTTGCAACCAGAATCTTCGCACGACCTTCACGAATGCTACGTAAACGACGGTTACGAACAGTTTGTGGCATAGCACCGTGAAGCGCTACAACTGATAGACCTGCTTCAGCAAGTTCTTCAGCCAACATATCTGTATCTTCTTGAGTTGACGCAAATACAACTGCTTGATCAACGTCTTCTTCGTTCAACCAATGAGTAAGAAGTTTTTTCTTGTGCTCGAAACCGTCAGTCCAATGCAAAGTCTGAGTAATATCAGTATTTGTAGAGTGACCAGTTTCGATCGAAATACGCATTGGATCATTCATCATGCGTTCTGCAAGTGTAATGATACGTGGTGCAAAAGTCGCAGAGAACATAAGAGTCTGTTTGCGGTTTGCAGCCAATTCACCAATTGCTTCTAAGTCTTCAGAGAAACCCAGGTCAAGCATACGGTCAGCTTCATCGACGATTAACGCGTCAACTTTATCCAATTTGATTTGACGACGATTCACCAAGTCAAGTAGACGACCTGGAGTTGCAACAACAACTTGCGCGCCTTTTAACTGTTGAATTTGCTTACCAAAAGGCATACCGCCCATGATTGCCGCAATACGAACACCTTTCATGTGACGTACAAATGCGATTGCGTCTTGACATACCTGTTGTGCCAATTCACGAGTCGGTGAAATCACCAAAATATTCGGTTGAGTAACCGCTTTCATACGGTCTTTAAACGGCACTAATGTATCTTGGTTTGCCAACGCATTTAACGTAGGCAGTAAGAATGCAGCAGTTTTACCAGAACCTGTTTGGCTTGACACAAGAAGGTCTTTGCCTTCAAGCGCAGCTGGAATCGCTTGTTCTTGTACAGGAGTAGGAGTAGTAAAGCCTAAAGCGTCGAGAGCCTGGGTTAGAGAGTCGTCGAGGGAAAAATCAGCAAAAGTTTTGCTCATAGAGAGTATTCACCCTGAAGTGGGTGCTCCATTTAATAAATAACAATTATGGACATCGGCAAAAAGCGGCACAACAAATAATGCTGAAAATATTAGGATTCAGCAGCGATCCGAGTAACGACGATGTGGATATAACGCACGCATGATTACGGCCGCAAACCTGAAGGAATCGCTTAAGCGATTGGGGCGCGAAGGATATGTCCTCTCTATGGACAGCACGCGCATACAATGATTAGAAGATAGTGTTCAGGTAAAGAACAGAAATTAAGTGCGTGGCGGAATTATAGCAGAATATTCCACAATGTCATTAAGTTTTAAAACTAATTTTCCTTATTCATAATTTATCTATATATTTCTAATACTTAAAATATAACAAAAAATGTAACAGGCGGTATAAAAAGTCATTTTTCGCCAATTCATCTGATATTTCCAGTATTCAAGCAAAGATCAACAACCCTTTACCATGCTCTCGCGACTTAAACTTCTGTGCATAAAAAAGGCATCCCGAAGGACGCCTTTTCTCAATATTAGATCTAATTCATCTAAACCCGATTATTTTGCTGCTTCGCCCCAAGCAGGAACAACTGCTTGCATTAAAGGCTTAAGCATTTTCATTGAGCAAGCCAAAACTTGACCATTTTCCATAGAGTCGCTACCACCACGTGCATCAACTACAGTACCGCCTGCTTCTTTCACGATCAATTCGCCAGCTGCGATATCCCAAGGCTTTAAACCAAGTTCGAAATAACCATCGAAACGACCTGCAGCAACATAGGCTAAATCCAATGCTGCAGAACCTGAACGACGATATTGCGCGCCAGCTTCAGTTACGTTTAACAGGGTTTGAAAATGATTCTTGGCATAAGACACAACTTCGCCATTACGCTTGGCACGATAAGCGTGACCAACAGCCATAAAGGTATTTTCCAGGCTGTCTTTAACATTCACACGAATACGGCGCTGGTTCATCATGGCACCACGACCACGACTCGCAGAGAATAGCTCATCTTTCACCGGGTCATAAATCACCCCGTGTTGAGTAATGCCTTTGTGCTGAACTGCGATAGAGATACAGAAATGCGGGAAACCGTTAATGAAGTTTAAAGTACCATCTAGCGGATCGATCACCCAACACCAATCGGCGTCATGACCTTTACCTTCCTGATAGCCAAACTCTTCACCAAGGAAACTGTGATTTTTATAGCTTTTACGTAGGGTATCGATGGTCAACTGTTCCAAATAACGATCTACACGCGTTACCGGACCATCAATTCCTTTTTCTTCGACTTGTAGATCGAGTTTATGACGATTCTGATGCGCTTTTAAAAGCTCTTGACCAACTAACTGAGCCGCACGCGCAGCCATCACCACCATAGGTTCCATTGAACACCCACTACAAATTTGAAGACACTGATAAAGAATAATGCATAAAAGCCCCGATATCTTAGCAAATATCAGGGCTTTTTTGGGAAAAATGTGTCTAAAATTTTTAAGATATTATGACAAGACGCTTTGCCCCAGGCTGGACCAAGCCTGATTGATCGATTTTTCAATGCCTTGCGCATCCAGACCCGCTTGCTGCAACATCTGTGCATGGGTCGCTTGCGCCATAAACGTATCATCCAGACCCAGATTCAACATCGGTTTGACAATCTGTGCTTCTGCCAGATATTCATTCACGGCACTACCTGCACCGCCCATCACTGCATGTTCTTCCACCGTGACAAACAGACTGGTGCTTAAAGCGAGATCATCGAGCATTTGAGTATCCAGTGGTTTGACAAAACGCATGTTAACCACACGCACGCCAATCTCATGTTTCACGGCAAATGCTTCAGCAGCGTCGACTGCAGCCTGTACCCGGCTACCAAAGGCCAGCACAGAAATATATTCATCATACTGCCCATTAAAGCTGGCCACGATTTCTGCCTGACCGATTGGAATCTCAACCATCTTTTGCTGAATCTCAACGCCCAGTCCATTGCCACGTGGATAACGTACCGCTGCCGGTCCTGGATATAAATACGCAGTATGCAGCATTTGACGGCATTCATTTTCGTCTTTCGGCGCCATGATCACGATATTCGGGATAGTACGCATATAGGCATAGTCATAAGCACCGGCATGGGTCGGGCCATCTTCACCGACCAGACCGGCACGATCAATACCGAAAGTAACATCCAGATTCTGCAAAGCCACGTCATGTACCAGTTGATCATAACCACGTTGCAGGAAAGTCGAATAAATTGCAACCACTGGCTTCAAGCCTTCACAAGCCATACCGGCAGCCAAGGTAACTGCATGCTGTTCAGCAATTGCTACATCAAAAAAACGCTCCGGATATTCTTTGGCAAATTTCACCATGCCTGAGCCTTCGCACATGGCGGGTGTGATTGCGAGCAAACGGGCATCTTGTGCCGCTTCATCGCAAAGCCATTGCCCAAATACATCCGAATATTTCGGTGCAGTATTGCTGGCGGCAACAGCATTGATTTTGCTAATCGCGTGATATTTGATTTGATCGGATTCTGCCGGAGCAAAGCCCTTGCCTTTTTTGGTATAGATATGAATCAGGCGTGGGCCTTTACGCTTTCTCAGCGCATTAAAGACATGCACCAGCTGTTTGACATCATGACCATCGTACGGGCCAAAATAGTCAAAGCCGATGGCTTGGAATAAGTTATCTGCAGCATCGGTCGCTGCACTGTGCAAACGCGAGTTATACAACCATTCTGGATGTGGCTGTACATATGCCTCACCCTGCTCGGTAACATTAACGAACTCACCGCGCTCCCAAATGGCAGCCAGATGTTTGGCAAAACCACCGGTACTGCAAGAAATCGACATATCATTGTCGTTCAGCACCACCATCAGATCAGCACTGTGTGCCACGGCATCATTCAAAGCTTCAAAAGCCATACCTGCCGTCATGGCGCCATCGCCAATAATCGATACCACTTCACACGGCTTGTTCTGATAACGACGTGCCAGCGCCATACCTAGGCCAGCAGAAATCGCCGTCGAAGAATGCCCTACCCCAAAGGTATCAAATTCAGATTCTTCACGAGCCGGAAACGCAGCCAGACCATCTTTGGCACGAATCGTGGTGAGCTGTTCACGACGACCAGTCAACACTTTATGCGGATAGGCCTGATGACCTACATCCCAGATCAGGCGGTCATGCGGTGTATTAAAGCAATAATGTAAAGCCACGGTGAGTTCAATCACACCGAGATTGGCACCAAAATGTCCGCCACTTTGCCCGGCAGCATACAAAATGAATTGACGTAACTCATCCGCCACTTGTTCTAGCTGGCTTTGCTCGAGTGCACGCAGTTGCTCAGGATGATTGATCGCATCAAGCAACGGTGTTACAGGGCGTTGAGTTGGGATTTCTGTATACAGCATATTATGGCAAAGCCTTCTAAAGCCTGGCAAATCTAAAGCTAGGTCAATGGGGAGTACCCGATCATATAGCTGAATTGTAGCAGCTTCAATTCAGCTACGCTTCTAGCGATGCAATATTAAACAATGATCTCGTCGGGGTGAAAAATTGCAGCCTACGATTATCCTGAATAATCTTACTATTTATCAACTATTATCGTTCGCTTTCTACAAAAAAGAAAATCTATTGCAGAATTTCGACTTTGCAATTCTACCAATGTTCAAGCATTACGCTATACTTTAGCCAATTTCAGGATTTAACGGGTTCAGCTGTGCCAATCGAATTTGTCGCAACGTCAAGATTACCTACCGCTCACGGTGAATTTAAAATTACTGTATTTCAAGACCCTGAGACTGGCGAAGAACATGTCGCACTTTCCAAAGGACTTGAAGAAATATCAGATGAGCCAGTGGTGGTGCGTGTGCATTCTGAATGTTTAACCGGTGATGCCTTTGCTTCACTCAAATGCGATTGCGGCCCGCAATTGCAAGCGACTTTAAAACTGATCAATGAATTAGGCCGCGGGGTCATTCTGTATTTACGTCAGGAAGGTCGTGGCATTGGCCTGACCAATAAAATTCGCGCTTATGCCCTGCAAGATCAGGGCCACGATACAGTTGATGCCAATTTAATGCTGAACCTGCCCGCAGATGCACGCCAGTATGATATGTGCAGCATCATGCTGGATCATTTACAGGTGAAAGCAGTACGCCTGGTGACCAATAACCCTTCTAAAATTGAGGCTTTAAAAGCCCAGGGAATTAACGTGATCGATCGTGTGCCTTTGACTGTGGGTTTAAACCCTTTTAATGAACAATATCTCAAGACCAAGCACGAACGCATGGCACATCTTTATAAAAAGGATGATTTTTAATATTTTTAAAACCCTGTCCTACCTTATTTTAACTTAACCACTCCAAACCTCCCTTTCTTGCGCTTCGACTTAAAGCAATGCTTAAGTCTTGCTCGGGGAGGTTTTCCCTATCTTTCTTAAAAATGGGGTTAGGGGAAGATTAAATCGTCATCGAGAAAATCCGGTTCTCCGGTATGCGTCGCTTTAAACGTAAATCAAAAGCCATACAAATATTGCGTACAAATGGTTTCCCTTTCTCCAGAATCGTGACTGACGAGTCTGAAAATTGAATCAAACCATCCTGTGCCATTTCCTCAAGCTGTTCCAAAACCTCATCAATTTCAGGGAAAAGCATCTCGGAATTTTCCCATGAGGTGCTAAAGCTGCACATCAAATTTAGAATATGTTGCCGGATGATCAGATCTTCCTGATTTAAGACATGTCCTTTAAATACCGGAATTTCATTGCGCGTCAGGCATTCATAATATTCTTCAATGGTTTTCACATTCTGCGCAAAGCTGTACCAGCTATCACTGATTGAAGAAATGCCTAGCCCAATCATCACCTGGGTTTTAGAGGCTGTGTATCCCATAAAGTTGCGGTGCAATGTTCCCGCTTGAAAGGACTGGTACATCGCATCTTTCTCTAAGGCAAAATGATCCATACCGATTTCATGATAGCCATGTGCCAGAAGTTTCTTTTTACCCGCTTCATAGCATTCCCGTTTGATCGCATCTTTGGGCACATCGGCATCTTTAAAACCGCGCTGACCATTACCTTTAATCCAGGGCACATGTGCATAGCTATATAAAGCCAGACGGTCCGGCAAGAGCGAATTGGTTTGCTCAATAGTATTTAAAACATCATCCAGACTCTGAAATGGCAGACCAAAGACCAGATCATGGGAAATCGATTCATAGCCAATTTCTCGCGCCCATTCGGTCACCTGTTTAACATTTTCATAAGGCTGAATCCGGTGAATCGCCTTTTGCACGGTTTCGTTATAATCCTGCACACCATAACTGACCCGACGAAAACCCAGGTCATACAATCCCTGCAAATGTTCACGCGTAGTATTATTGGGATGACCTTCGAAACTGAATTCATACTCAGGCGCTACGTCTGCTTTGGCCAGAATGCCTTGAATTAGTTGAGCCAGATGTGCCATTGAAAAAAAGGTCGGCGTTCCTCCACCAAAATGAATCTCTTTAATGATGGGCTTTTCTTGTAATAACTCGCAATATAGATCCCATTCTTTCAGCAGTGCCTGAATATAAGGTTGTTCGACTTCATGGCGTTTGGTCACGCGCTTATGACACCCGCAGAAGGTACACAGGCTTTCGCAAAATGGCAGGTGGATATACAAGCTAATGCCTTCGCTTTGATTGGATTCATCAAAAGACTTTTTTAGCGTTTGCGTCCATTGTTCCAGCGAGAAATTCTGCTCTTCCCAATATGGAACAGTGGGATAACTGGTATAGCGTGGCCCGGGAACATTGTATTTTTGAATCAGGGAATTGACCTGTACCGACATGAGACCCACCTATTACCGTCGAGAAATGCTCAAGCCAATGAGCGCTTGTGAGTTATTGTGCTGAGCTTGAAAAAAGAATTCAACCTAGCCATTTAGTCGGATTTAATGATGCATTCTGCTTATGAATAGTGGAATGTAATGTCTGGGCTGATGAATTGCATCACCAAATTAGACCTTAATCTTTGACTGATTTTATGCTTTGATGTCGTTAGTTTTTTATTTCCCTACGAGGGCTCTGATGCAGCATCCTACATCTACGGATATTCAACACGTTCGTGAATTTCTCCTCGACTTGCAGGCACGGATTTGTGCAGCATTAGAACAGCAGGAACGTGCTGGCGGCGGTACGGCCGAATTTATCATCGATGACTGGGAGCGTCCAGAAGGTGGTGGTGGCCGTTCACGTGTTTTGCAAAATGGTACGGTGATTGAAAAAGGTGGGGTAATGTTCTCCCACATCAACATTTCCAAGCTACCTGCTTCTGCGACCGAACGCCATCCCAATATTGCCGGTGCCAAAGCGCAAGCGATGGGGGTATCACTGGTCATCCATCCAAAAAACCCGAATATACCGACTTCGCATGCCAACGTGCGTTTATTTGTGGCTGAAAAAGAAGGCCAAGATCCGATTTGGTGGTTTGGTGGCGGTTTTGACCTGACCCCGTTTTATCCGAATGATGAAGATGTACTGTCTTGGCATCAAACGGCGCATGATCTATGTGCGCCATTCGGCGAAGATGTTTATCCTGAACATAAACAATGGTGTGATGATTATTTTTATCTGAAACATCGTGATGAACAGCGTGGCGTTGGCGGCTTGTTTTTTGACGACCTGAATCAATGGGATTTTGAAACCTGTTTCCAGTATATGCAGGCTGTAGGCAATGGATATCTAGAAGCCATTCTGCCGATTTTCCAGCGCAATCAGGATAAGCCTTATACCGAAGCACAACGCGAGTTTCAGTTATACCGTCGCGGCCGTTATGTGGAATACAATCTGGTTTATGACCGCGGCACCCTGTTTGGCTTGCAGACTGGTGGCCGGATTGAATCGATTCTGGTCAGCCTGCCCCCGCTTACCGGATGGTCATATCGCCCTGAATGGGATGAGGGCTCACCGGAAAAACGTTTAACAGATTACTACCTGAAACCACATAACTGGTTAACAGAATTAAAATCCAACGCAATGAAATGATACAAACGGCCCTCAAATAGAGGGCTGTTTTAATAGATATATCCTCTATACTGCTGCATAGAAATACCTGATTTGATCGCGGCACCCTATCGCTACATCGATCATATTCCATTTGATGTCTAGTGAGAATAACAATGCATAATCTTCAATTAAATCTACCTGTGTTGACCTTTTGGCTTTTTCTGGCTCTCGCCATCAGCGCGATGAGTACCGCAATTTTGAGTCACAACCTGATTCTGGATGGCGCCGCTATTCTGGTGAGTATCCTGACTGGGTTTGGGGTTGTTCTCAGTATGGCGCTGATGTTTGCGGAACATATTATGGATATTTGCAGTTCCTAAAACCCGGATCACTTAACAGCAATTTAAAATCGCGCAGGCTTTAGTCTCTGCGCTTTTTCACGTATATTGATGGCCATTTCCGCACATGGACATTGTGAAATGAGCAAACAATTTTCCGTGATTGGTAACCCGATTGAACAATCACGTTCTCCAGAATTGCATCACGCCTTTTCTGCTAAAACTGGTGTCGACCTGAGTTACACCAAGCGTCTGGCGCCACTGGATGGCTTCGTAGCCAACATTCAGGAATTCTTTAGCAATGGCGGTAGTGGCATGAATGTCACCGTACCCTTTAAAGAACAGGCTTTTGCCCACTGTCAGGTGCTGAGTGAACGGGCCAAAATTGCCAAAGCCGTGAATACGCTATGGATGGAAAATGGTGTGCTGCATGGCGACAATACCGATGGTCAGGGACTGGTTGAAGCAATTCGAGCACTAGATTGGCCACTGGAAAATACAGATATTTTAATTATTGGTGCAGGCGGTGCCACGCGTGGTGTAATCTATCCCCTAGCCCAGGCAGGTGCGAAAAAAATCGTGATCGCCAATCGTACCTTGGCACGGGCGGAACAACTGGTCGCTGATCTTCAGAATGCCGTACCGCAAGTCGAATTACAGGCGATTTCACTAGACACTTTAGCCGGTGAATTTGATTTGATGATTAATGCCACTTCTGCCAGTCTCAGCGGTGATGCCTTGGTTTTACCGGAAACGCTACAGTTTAAACGGGCCTATGAAATGGCCTATGGCAAACCTTCTTCCTTTCTGGATCAAGCCAAGGCACGCGGTGTACCGACATCTGAAGGTTTTGGCATGCTGGTCGGTCAAGCAATTGAATCTTTTTACATCTGGAATGGTATCAAACCGGATTTAAAAGAGTTTCTTTAAAACCCCTATCTCTCTAATGAGTTCAGTTCGGGTTGCAACTGCAACCCTTTACTTCCCTCCTACTACTTTTTATAAGCTGAAAAACCATGGATTGGTTTTAATGACATTTTAAAATGAGTTATTTTGCCACCTGAATCCGAGCACAATTCATACAAAAATATACTGGACAAATCACCTTTTAACTCATTAAATTCCATTGATATAACAAGTTTTTAATCTTCCTGTAATGTAAACACCTAATGATGAAATTCGATGATTTCATTCATTAGCCTTAAAAATCGATTAGCTTTTCTGACATTTTTATTCACTGAATTCATCAATGTTTTTTTATCCCGAATGTGAATAATCAAAGAATCGATACAGATAATCCAAAACTAATTTCAATCAGGATTAAACGCATGCCAGCATATAAAGCCCCTTTACACGACATTCGCTTCCTTATGAATGAAGTGCTTGACTACCCTGCGCACTACCAGAATTTGTCGAATGGTGAATATGCCGATGCCGACACGGTAGATATGATCTTAGAAGGCGCTGCAGATTTCTGTGAAAATGTACTGTCGCCGTTGAATCAAAGCGGTGATGAAGAAGGCTGTCATTTTGAAAATGGCGAAGTAAAAACACCGAAAGGCTTTAAAGAAGCTTACGACCAGTTCGTACAAGGTGGCTGGCAAGGTCTGTCTTATCCTGAAGAATTTGGTGGCCAAAACCTGCCAATGTCTTTAAACCTGATCAAATCGGAAATGATGGGGACTGCAAACTGGTCATTCCAGATGTATCCGGGTTTAAGTGTGGGTTGTATCAACACTATCATGCAATATGGTACCGATGAGCAGAAAAACACGTATCTGCCTCACTTAGTTGCAGGAACTTGGGCGGGCACCATGTGTCTGACTGAGCCGCAATGTGGTACTGACTTGGGTCAAGTTAAGACCAAAGCAGAGCCGAAAGAAGATGGCAGCTATGCGATTTCAGGAACTAAAATCTTTATTTCTGCAGGTGAGCATGACCTGACTGAAAATATCGTACATATCGTACTGGCACGTCTGCCCGATGCACCACAAGGTACCAAAGGGATTTCTCTGTTTATCGTACCTAAATTTATTGCTGCGGCGGATGGCGGTATCGGTGAGCGTAATCCAGTGAACTGCGGTTCGATTGAACACAAAATGGGGATTCGCGCTTCAGCAACGGCTGTACTGAATTTTGACAATGCGACTGGCTACCTGATTGGCGAACCGAATAAAGGCTTGCACGCTATGTTCACCTTTATGAACACGGCGCGTATTGGTACTGCGATTCAGGGTATTTGTCATGCTGAACTGTCGTTCCAGGGTGCTTTACCTTATGCTAAAGAACGTATGTCAATGCGTGCCTTGTCTGGCAAAAAAGATCCAGAAAAAGTGGCGGATGCGATCATTCATCATGCCGATGTACGCCGTATGCTGTTGACGCAAAAAGCCATTGCTGAAGGTGGCCGTGCCATGATTTATCATGCAGCAAAAATTGCCGACAACATGAATGATGCTTTGCTGCGTGGCGATACTGCAGCATTTGAACAGCATGATGACCATCTTGGGTTCTATACTCCAATCCTGAAAGGCTTCCTGACCGAAATGGGTTATGAGGCATCAAATCACGGTATGCAAGTCTTCGGTGGACATGGCTATATCAAAGAATGGGGCATGGAACAGATCGTACGTGACTCACGTATCTCTACCCTGTATGAAGGCACAACAGGTGTTCAGGCACTGGATCTGATTGGCCGTAAAGTGCTGTTGACATCAAAAGGTAAAGTTATTCGTGATTACACTGCTGAAATCCTGAAATTCTGCGGTCAGCATGCACGTAATAAATATATGCGCCGCTTTGCCTGGGATTTAACCAAGCTCTGTGCACAGTGGAATGCACTAACTGTGCGTATCATGCTGGCTGCACGTAAGGACCGCGACATCGTTTCTTCTGCATCAGTCGATTTCCTAATGTTCTCCGGTTATGTGATGATGGCCTACTTCTGGGCACAGCAAGCTGCAGTCGCTTCAGCCAAACTAGCTTCTAATGACGGTACGGAAGTTCCAGAATTCTATAAAGCGAAAATCAAAACTGCTGATTTCTACTTTGAACGTATTCTGCCACGTACTCAAGGTCATGCTGAAGCGATGGTGAATCCCTCTAAAACCATGACGGCACTCGCTCCAGAACACTTTAGCTTTGACTATTAAGTTGTAAATTGAGTTAAAAAGAGCGCTTCGGCGCTCTTTTTATTGACGCAGACGCCCTTGTTTAACTTAAAAAACCTTTCTGGATAGAAAATATACAAATTTAATTTTATATTTTTCAACATCCTAATAAATTAGCCAAATAAAACGCTTGTATATCTCAAAATAAGCGGTATGATAATCCCAACTAGAAAAATTCTTGTTTTGGTTAGTCTTCTTTTAAGTATCGCAGTTTTAGTCATAAACCTTCGTATTACAGATCAAAAAGCTCCATCCTTTTTATTTTTCAAAGTTACAGTTAGTCATCTGAAATTTTGGCTATAAATTCATACGATTCAATAGGTTATATTATGTCTAATACAGTTAACGGTACAGTAAAATGGTTCAACGAAACTAAAGGTTTTGGTTTTATTCAACAAGAATCAGGTCCAGACGTCTTTGCTCACTTCAGCGAAATCACTGGTTCAGGTTTCAAAACTTTAGTTGAAGGCCAAAAGGTTTCTTTCAGCGTAGCTCAAGGTCAAAAAGGCCCTACAGCTGTAAATATCGTTGCTCTATAATTTAGACGCAAGATATTGAAAAAAGCACTCTTAGAGTGCTTTTTTTGTGCCTATCATTTTTCTCATACCGCTCTAGCTTTTAAAGATCATTGGGTTGTTCTAAAAACCGGTGTGCTCTATGCCAGGCTAAAAATACCGGATCAGGGGCAAAACGTTTTGGTACGTCGATTCGTTTACCGTGATAAAGTTTTAAATAGGCGTATAAACTCGCATCTTGCTTGGCTTGATTCGCAAGACACACTTTAAGCCCTTTATCTAGCGTGATAAATCCCTGATCGAAAGCTTGATCCAATAAAGAAGATAAACAAATTCCATTACGCGGATTTCTTCTATGTACCTGATTTTCAGACCAAGGTACGATATGAGAAGCCACTAAAAAGGCTTTGGTCTTAATACCAGAGATCGCACATTGATATTGATAATTAAGTTTAACTTGTAAAGCAAATTCCTGGTGTGGCGAACCGCGAACTTTTACATTGGCATATTGATCTTCAACACTATAATCGAGGATTTCTTGACGTAAATGCGTATCTAACAAAGCATCCTGTTTTTCGCCTATTCCTGCTAATTTAAGTAATCGCCAAAAATCATCTGCCGTGATCTCATTCATGCCATATTGTTGAAAAAAATGTTCCCAAGTATTTCCGCGTGGTTTAAAAGTCCATTGAAAATCTTCCAAATCGGACTGCAGAATAGGATCTATAAAACGTATACCATCGATCACTTTCGCAAAGACCGGTTTGGTTCGGCGTTTTTGATGATTTTGAGGAATGGCAGTAGGTGCAATAATCTTGGCTATACGGCCTGCACCATAAAAATAGAATTGATTTTTAATTTCAGAGGCTTTTTGCGGTCGTCGATATAAAAAGAAATCCCCTTCCCTGACTCGATTATATTTAGACTGATCCCAATGATATTCTTTAAAGTCCCGATCTTCATAAACCAGATGATCACTTTTACTATCAAAAATAAAGAATCGGGTATTAGTTAAATCCAGCTGTTGAAAATCCCATAATGTATCCACCTGCCCACCCTCTAGAAATTATAATATTCATTTAATTTAATCTTTGAATATTCTCAGAAAACTTCTCTTTAAGAAAGCGTCAATCAGACTTTAGGCATTTTATTTAAGGCAATAAAAAACCCCAATAAACTCCTATTAGGGTTTCTTTTAGAACAATGGAGAAATTAAATAATTAAAGAAATTCTTCTAATACCGAATTTAAAAAGATATGTCCCTGTTCGGTACATGAAAGCCGGTCTTGATCATCAACCATTAATTTTCTGTCACGTAAAGAGCTCAGTAACTCCTGTAAAGTATCTAGACTCAAACCGGTACGTTCGGCATAGAGTTTGGCTTCCACACCCTGATTTAAACGTAACGCATTCATCATAAACTCAAAGGGCATGTCAGCATCTTCAATTCGCTTAAACTGCAGATGTTCAGCAGGTACTTTGGCTAAGTAGTCTTTAGGTAAACGGGTTTTCTGGAACCGATACACGCCATCCGGCTGAGTGACTTTGCCATGTGCTCCGGCGCCAATTGCCAGATAATCACCAAACTGCCAGTAATTCAGATTATGCGCTGAAGGCAGTTCTTTACGCCAAGCCGAAACTTCATAGTTGACAAAACCCTGGGCTTTTAAATAAAGCTCACCCTGCTCCTGAATATCTTCCAATACTTCATCGACAGGCAAAATCGGTTGAGTCCGGAAAAATACCGTATTGGGTTCAATCGTCAACTGATACCAGGAAATATGCGTAGCACCCTGTTCTACCGCCAGTTTTAAATCATGTAAAGCCTGTTCTAAAGTCTGTTCCGGTAAACCATGCATCAAGTCGACGTTAATGCGCTGAAAGCCAGCTTCACGTGCCAGCCCAATGGCAGAAATCGCATCTTCATTGCTGTGAATCCGTCCCAAACGCTTGAGATGCCCGGTATCAAAACTCTGCACCCCAATTGACAAACGATTAATGCCGGCCTGCAAATAACCGGCAAACGGATCATGTTCGACCGTACCGGGATTGGCTTCCAGCGTAATCTCACAGCCTTCGGCAAAGGGAATAACGGCTTTGAGCTGATCAAATAACCATTGATAGCCTGGGGCAGAAATCAGTGACGGCGTCCCCCCACCAATAAAGACACTGTGAATCTGCCGGCCTTGGGCAAAATCGACCTGAGTTTTAAAGTCTTCCACCAGTGCTCGTAAATATTCCTGTTCCAATTCCAGTGATAGCTGACCATCCGGAACCGCATGCGAATTGAAGTCACAATAAGGACATTTGCGCACACACCAAGGCATATGAATATATAAGGACAAAGGGACAGCAGCAGGATTCAATTCAGCCAAAGAACTACTCAAAAACGATTACAAGATATAGCGGAATTTTAACATGACTCGGCGGCAACACTGCTAAAATTAAATTTGATCGTGTGATATGCCTAAAAATTTAAATAGAATTAGTTAGTTAAAATTATGAAAATATCTTCTCAACTTATTATTTTACTTCCTTTGGTTTTTGCAATCGGTGTTTTATTGACACTCCAGACCGCAATTAATACACAACTAAAAGAATATTTATATTCTCCTATTCAAGCTGCATTTTTTTCCTTTTTGATTGGTACAATAGTGCTCGCCGTAATCGTACTTTTTCAGTCCAATCCCAAACCCGGTTTACAGGAACTGATGAGTGTTCCCTGGTATTTATGGCTCGGGGGCATCGTGGGTGTATACGCGATTAGCATGAGCATTTATGCAGCGCCCAAACTTGGCTTTCTGGTTCTTAGCGGTCTCATTATTTTTGGTCAGATGGTGATGTCGATGCTGGTCGATCATCTGGGATTATTGGGTAATGAAAAAATGCCGATTAATTGGCAACGTCTTTTAGGCGGCGTGGTAATTTTTATTGGTGTGCTTCTCACTTTACAACGCTAAACCTTCTATTTAAGCACATGATCACGATGAGTAATTTTTGTGTCGAATGTTTCACCAGTCACAACCTTTGGTTTTGAATTAAAAAAACTTTTTCATCTGATGCTGCCTATTCTGGTGACCCAATTTTCTCAGGCTGGTCTGGGCCTGATTGATACCATTATGGCCGGTCACCTATCTGCTACCGATCTTGCCGCGATTGCCGTCGGAGTAGGACTCTGGATTCCAGTCATGCTGCTGTTTAGTGGCATTATGATTGCCACGACGCCTTTGGTTGCCGAAGCCAATGGCGCACGTACACCTGAAAAAATTGCCACCATTGCACGTCAATCATTTTGGGTTGCCCTGATTCTTGGGGTAATTGCCGGCTTGATTTTGCAACTCTTGCCGGCCACTTTGCCACTTTTAGGTGTACCGGAAAGCTTACAACCTAAAGCCGGTTTATTTCTGCATGCGATTGGTTTTGGTATGCCAGCGGTAACCATGTATGCGGCCTTACGCGGCTATTCTGAAGCGATTGGAAATCCGCGTCCGGTGACCGTGATTAGTTTATTGGCGCTGGTCTTGCTAGTTCCGCTGAACTATATCTTTATGTATGGTATTGGCCCTGTTCCGGCCCTAGGCAGTGCAGGCTGTGGGTTTGCCACGGCGATTTTACAGTGGCTAATGGTCATCACCCTCGCGTTGTATATCTTTAAAAATAAGGCCTATCAACGTACCCAGCCTTTTACCCATTGGGAAAAAATCAACCCGGAATGGATGAAGCGCATCTTACAGCTTGGCTTTCCAATCGGATTGGCAATTTTTTTTGAGGTCAGTATTTTCAGTACAGCGGCAATTGTGCTGAGTCCTTTGGGTGAGACCATTGTCGCTGCCCATCAGATTGCTATTTCTGTCACTTCACAACTGTTCATGATTCCCATGTCACTGGCGATTGCCCTGACCATTCGGGTCGGCACTTACTATGGTGAACAGAACTGGCAAGCCATGCGTAAAGTGCAATATCTCGGCCTGATTACTGCCACTATTCTGGCGATCCTGACCATGATTCTGCTTTGGGTTTTCCGCAATGAAATCGTGGCGCTCTACACCTCAGATATGATCGTGACCCAAATTGCGGTGTATCTGATTCTGTTTGCCATTGCCTATCAGCTGATGGATGCCTGGCAGATCAGTGCGGCAGGTTGTCTGCGCGGCATGCAGGATACCAAGGGGCCGATGTGGATTACCATGCTGGCTTACTGGATCATCGCCTTCCCGGTTGGAGTATATTTATCCCGCTTTACCGAGATGGGCGCTGCCGGTGTTTGGGTTGGCCTGATCGTGGGTTTAAGTGTTGCCTGTGTTTTATTGCTGGCACGACTCTATAGCAATAACAGACGTTTAAGCTTAAAGGTGTAAAAACTTAGCGACTTTCAAGCAATCTTAAATATTGGGTAGGTGACATGGATGTCACCGTTGAGCTGTGATACAGGGAAGTAGCATCAGATCAACGAAACTGTTCTGTTACTTTTGCCATGACAAAAGTAAAAATTGCCGATGCGACAGCATAAAAATAAAAGATGAGAGCATAGCCTTGAGCATTCTAATTTCGATGTAGAAGTTAAGAATTAGCTCCCAAAGCCTCCTTCAATCCTTGTGGAATCTCCGATTCATCCGCCACATCTTTGGTCACCACCTGCCCCACAATTACATCCGTACCATTAAAAGCCATGGTGGGTGAACCATATAGCTCATAACCCTCATTTAAGGCACGGGTCACCCGCGCACAAAAATGCACATCATCCTTCCCAGTAAAATATCGATAGACTTTCATTGAATTTTCTTCATTACAGCAATCTGTTTATTTTAAGCTTTTAGCTATAAAACAACATTCAGAATTAGTACTCGGTCTTATCTAAAACGATGATGGATTCCGGCATATTCTTATAGTTTAAACGCAAGCAATAAAGATAAATCTTTTAACAAATCAAAGATGATGCATTAAACATGGAGAAGCTGAAGGAAATCACAACACAACCTCTACAATTAAATCTAGGCAATTGAACCTTTGTCACCTATGATCAAATACATCCATTCATAGTTGGTTTCAAGGAATCTCGCATGGCAAAAACGGCTAGCACACCCGGTCGTCGCTTTATGAAACTTGCCGGAATGACCGCAAGTATTGCAGGTAAAACCCTCTCCAATTCCATTAAAAATTTAACTGCCGATGACGAGCAGAAAAACACTGCGCGCAGTAAATTATTTCAGGATATTGGTGTGCAGATTGCGGATACCTTGGGGGAAATGAAAGGCGCAGTCATGAAAGTTGGCCAGATCGCCTCTCAATATAAAGACGTTTTCCCGCCCGAAGTCGCTAAAGCCATTGCTAAATTACAGCGTCAGGCGCCACCCATGCCGTTTAAAGAAATTCAGGCACAGGTAGAAAAAGAATTGGGTAAACCTTTACAGCAACTTTTCCAGCAGTTTGATGAACAGCCATTTGCCGCGGCCTCGATTGGTCAGGTGCATAAAGCCACTCTACCGAATGGTCAGCAAGTTGTAGTCAAGGTGCAATATCCTGGTGTGGATGAAGCCTGCGAAAGCGACCTGAAGCAAGTTCGTCTGGCACTGCGCATGATGGGCGTATTAAAGATTGATCGTAAACTTCAAGATCAATTATTTAAAGAAATTCAGCACAGTCTGGACAATGAGTTGAACTATGAAATTGAAGCCCAGAATCTGGAAATCGCCCGTGCCTTCCATGAATCTCTGGATAGTAAAATTATAATTCCGAAAGTGTTTCATGAGTACTCTTCACGTCATATTCTGACTTTGAGCCAGGAGCTTGGTGAAAGTATCGAAACCGCCAGCACCTGGTCACTCGAGATCCGAAATGCTTTGGGACGTCGTCTGTTGCGCGCCATTGGCCAAGAAATTTTTTATCTGAAACGCTTTCATTGTGACCCGCATCCGGGTAACTTCGCCTTCCGTGAAGATGGCTCTGTGATTGTTTATGATTATGGTGGTGTCAAAACCTTATCGACTGAAGTGATTGGACATTTCAGAGAACTGATCCATGCGGCACGCGAGAAGAATATTCCCGTGATCGAGCAACAGTTAGATGCGCTACATTCCTTGACTGAAACTGGAAAGTTCCCAAAAGAATTGTATGAACAATGGCTGGAAGTGCTCATGCGTCCTCTGGTCACTGACTATGATTTTGCCGAAAACTCAGCGCATCATGATGGGATGGAGTTGCTGAAACCTTCGTTGAAATATTGGGATGTATTTAAGCCCTCTCCTGATACCTTGATGGTGAATCGCACAATTTCAGGACAATACTGGAACCTGATTCATCTCAAAGTACATGATGATTTAAGTGATGTATTTGAAGAACTGGTACCGAGTCGAAGCTAAGTTGAGACGATAGGCTTACACGCTGTAACCCTAGATTACTTGAAATATCAAATGTTACATTATAACATTTAATCAAGAATCATGAGGAAGTTAGATATGCGTTCAGATATCCATCCCGAGTATCGTGAAGTGTTATTCCATGATACCAATGCCGATGCCTATTTCGTGATTGGCAGCACGATGAACTCGAGCCAAACTAAAGAATATCAAGGTAAAACATATCCTTATGTAACACTAGATATTTCGAGTGCATCACATCCTTTCTATACGGGTGAGCAACGTCAGACCAGCAATGAAGGACGTGTGGCAAGCTTTAACAAACGTTTTGGCCGCTTTAAACGGGGCTAAAACCGAAAAACCTCGGTTATCTTAAGATTTAAATCGTGGTTTATGTCAGGAAATGACCTCCAATTTCCTGACTTTTTTATGCGCTTATTTTAACTCTGTGCCAATACGATCGAAGTTAAATAAAAGCCCAGCGCCAGAACAATAATGCCGACAATTAAGCTGGATAATGCATATAACAGCGCTAGGCCCATAGCACCTTGCTTGAATAACAAAAAGCTTTCCAGACCGAAACTGGAAAATGTGGTAAAACCACCGAGAATTCCCACCATTAAAAACAGACGAGCTTCTTGTTGGAGTACTGGATACTTTTGGCTACAGGCAAAAAAAATCCCGGCACATAAACAGCCCAGAATATTGAGCCACCAGGTGGGCCAAGGAAATTGCATTTGTGGTTTGGACAGCCAAAGTCCGGCTGCATAACGCAGACTGGCACCGATTGCCCCACCCATTGCCACCCAAAGCCAGCCCATATTTTTTTCCTGTTCTATTTATTGATCAAGTTTATTTTATCCACAGTTTCATATTCATCATGGATAATTTTCACTGTTATCTTGAACCGAAAATCAATGAAATACCATGGAACTTCGCAAGAAAATTGCTATATTTATTGCATCCAATTTTCATGAATGGCACAGGAAAAACAGCATGGCACAGGATTTATTGGCCCAGTTGGCAGCAGGCGAAGCAAAATTTGCAGATGTGATTACTTATATCGAATCGCGTTATACGCATACACCGACTGCATTTAAAAATGGCCAGCAGAATAATGCGGCCACAGAAAACCAGGGCAGCGCCAAAGTCTTTTCTTTTGCACAATTAAATGGTCTGGATCAGGCACAAACGTTAAGCCTGTTTGCCGAACATTATTCGGCTGTACTGGCGACGCCAGAGGCAACTGATCATCAGAATATCCGTCAATTTATGCTTAATGGGTGGAATGAAATTGCCTTTGAAGGTCAGGCTTTAACTGCGAAGTAAGTACTAAGCAGATAAAAAAACCGCTCAAAGGAGCGGTTTTTTATACAACTCAGAAGTGTATAGAATGTCTGTTTTAGCTCTTAGAGACTTTTTCAATCCACTTAATGGAACTGACGCGGAAAACTTCACAGGCACCATCACCCGTATCGGTCGGAGTTAAAGACGATTTCCAGACCAGATCTTTGTCACGCACTTCAACCAGTTCCCCTTGCATACGCACCAGATCGCCACGCTTCACTTTTTTAATTGCCTTGGCAATTTCAGGATTGGCAGGAATGATATGCATATTGGACACCATCTGCTTGGCTTGTTCTACCGGCACTGGCACCTGATCCATTTTCCAGTTCAGATAACGATCATATTGATTGACCGTGATATGTCGGGCAATTTCAGGCTCAGCAAACAGCCCCCAACTGACGGCATAATCAATCGGAGAGAATTTGGCTTGCGGGTCAGAACTATAAACCTTGGAACCCAGAATACGAAAATCACCTTTAAAAGGCTGTAAGACCGAAATTGACTGGCCTTTAACGACAGGAGGCAAACCTTTGGCAATATTGTGGTCGACCGAGCTATAGCCCGAAATAGGCAGCAACAGGCTGGCCAGCAAAGCATAATGTTTAAAGTGTTTGAACATAATTTTTAATCTAATCCTAATCAAGTTGATCAAACGTTTTAAGGATATCTTCCTTGATCTTACGGATTTTTTAATGAATAAACAGTTGAACTTGGTAACAAACTGCACGTATTTAGTCAGCTCGATATATGCCTGTCATTTTATTTTTCAGTTAAGCTAGAACGTATTTCCATCAAATTAAAATAACTCAAATGCTGTATCAACTTTATCAACAACATATCTTTCCGCATCTGCTGAATCAGGTGATGCAAACACCATCCTTGATGGACTTGCGTCGTGAACTGCTTTTGGATATTTCCGGTGAAGTGCTAGAAATTGGTTTTGGTACCGGCCTGAATCTGCCTTTTTATCAATCGGTTGACAAAGTCTATGCACTAGAACCAAATCCGGCGATCTTCAAACTGGCAGAAGCGCGAATTCAACAGGCAGGGTTTCAGGTTGAGCATATTCAGTCCAGCGTAGAACTTTTGCCTTTTGCCGAAAATAGTGTGGAAAATATTGTGTCTACCTGGACGCTTTGTAGTATTGCAGAGCTGGAACAGAGCCTGCAGGAAATTTATCGTGTGCTACAACCGGGTGGGACTTTACATGTCGTCGAACATGTTCTGAATCGACAAAATTTAAATATTCAGCGTCTACAACATTTACTCACTCCTATTCAAAAGAAAGTCGCAGATGGCTGTCATCTGAATCGGGATATTGAGACCGCCTTGCTGGAAACCGGTTTTGAAATAGAAACTTTAAGTTATGTAGATGCCGAGGGTATACCCAAGATTGGCCAACGTATGTTGTTAGCACGTGTTCGTAAACCAGGAAGCTAATTTACGACCATCTTATATTTAGTGTGGCTGAAGGTGGGTTACTTGCAGCAACTGACAATGAGCACGATATTCAGAGCCCGTCCCGACCCGGAATTCTTGTCCAGTCGTGCCTGAATGAACTGTCACCAGATCACCAGTGAGCGTGATTTTCTGCCCCGATTTTAGCCGGCGAATCTGATCGGTAATTTTTTCAGTGGCAGCAATCAGACTAAAATAATGTACATGCGTATTGACGAAGTCACGCTCCGCTTTATTGGTTTGTCCTTCGAGCTGATAGCAGCGTTTTGCTTCATCAAACCCCAATGTTGCCTGCATGGCCGGCAGCGGTTGAGTCAGCAACAGCACATCAATATTACTCAGATAGGCCAGATCATTAAAATGCCCCACCACAGGGCTGGCCTGATGCAGCACCCGACGATCAGGTTTTACGAAACGGTGATCATGCACAATATAAGTCGCGGAAATGCGCTTAACGGGTTCTACTTTAAAGTTTTTAAGTACGCCCTTTTCTTGCAGATGCGGAATGGCACGAAAAAATTCATTCCACACCCAGAGTCCTAGCATAAACAGCAGCGCAGTGATCAGTAATTTTTGCATAATTTTTTATTCTTCACTGGATTTTGGTCAATCCTGAAAATCAATCCGAATGGTTTCAAAACGTACCCGCCCTTCCTGAACCGCCCGGGCAATGGCTTGCTGGCCTTTGGTCAGACGTGCTCCGCCACTTTTAATGTCAATCAAAATCACTTCAATATCTTCAGCGTCGCCTTCGCCATCACGAAAATCGGTATAGCCATCAAAGACCACATAATCGACTGGATCGCCCAGAAACTTGGCATCACTCGGCAGATATTGAAATTCCGGCATGATCGGCGCGAGCTGTTCCGCCATTTTACCTTTGAGAACGGCACGGCTGGTATTCACGCTGCGTTTTTGCGCGGCAATGAGGGACTGCTGATGCTCCAGTTCCAGCTCGGCAATATACTGCTCATATTCGGCTTTGATCCGTCCATTACGCGTCTGACTTAAAATAATAGTGGTCAATACCACCCCGATACATGCGCCAATCAGCATGGCCATCCATATGGACATTCAATCTTCCTAATTTGCCTGATTTTTATAGCATCGCATTCGACTGAAGTTGAGGACTTCGGCCATTTGCATACTTAAAAAGAATGATATGCTAGGCCGGAACAGAATAAAATCACCTTGAGTCATGAAAACAATTTTAGTTGCGAATCAGAAAGGCGGTTGTGGTAAAACCATGACAGCTATTAGTTTGGCGTCAGCACTCGCACAAAAGGGTTATAAGGTGGCATTGGCCGATGCCGACAACCAGAAATCAACATTGCAATGGCTTAAGCATCGTCCGGCACAGGCAGCACAGATCCAAAGTCTGGACTGGCGCAATAGCAAATCTATTGGTGATGCGCCGAAGCAGATCGAATACCTGATTATTGATGCACCGGGTGCCTTGACCGACGATCATGCCGAACAGCTGATCAGTGAAGCACATGCGATTATCATCCCGATCCAGCCTTCTTTTTTTGATATCGATTCGACCCGCCGTTTTCTCAAACATTTGCAGGACATTAAACGCATCCGTAAGGGCAAGGTTGAAATTTTACTTTTGGCCAACCGAACCAAACCGAATGCCGCCAGTAATCAAGACATACAGCAGTTTTTTGACAAGATCGACCAGCAGCCAGTGGCCTGGATTTCGGAACGTGCCCCTTATAGCCGACTGGCTATGGAAGGCCTGTCAGTCTTTGATAAACCTCAGAAAATCTACCGGGAACTGCAGACTCAATGGCAACCGGTACTAAATGCCATTATTGATGATCCGAGTCAGTGGTTTTGAGTCAATCGTCTGAATCGTGGTATAGCTTTGGGAAAATAATCTTGCTACTTGGCTAGCTATCATTTTCGATCGCTTTTTTTTCAGTTAATATGCCTGAACACGACCTAAAAAATGAGTCATTAAATTCAGTGCAACAGTACGCGCCTACATTACAAAAAGTCTTATTATTTGGATTGTTCTTTATCCTGATTTTTTTGAGTTTTCATATACTCAAGTATTTCATCATTCCTGTAGTTTGGGCAGCAATTATTGCCTATATGACTTGGCCGCTGTATCAGTCGGTGTTACGCTTGTGCGGCAATCGACCGACATTGAGTGCAACCGTAATGATCTTGGCCGTGATTCTGGTCTTTGGTCTGCCGTTTATTTTCGCCATTTTCATGCTGCAGCACGAAGGTCGTAACCTGTATTTTGAATTGCAGCGACAAGTGTTTTCCGGTCACCTGAATGTCCCTGATTTTATTCGCGAGCTTCCGATTGTGGGAAAGGAAATTACCCGAACCTTAAATGAAATCAACACTGATCCACAGAGTATTGCACTGTCGGTATCGACCTGGATTCAAGGTCATCTGAATTACGGCAAAGTGGTGTTGAATGAAGTCAGCAAAAACATCTTTAAATTATGTTTTGCGGTACTTTCGCTGTTTTTCTTCTACCGTGATGGTCAGACCATTTTAAATCAGGTGCGTAAAGCCTTTGAAATGGTGGTCGGTCCACGTGTACATCATTATTTTTCCACCATCTCTGCGACTACACGTGCCGTAGTCTATGGGGTTGGTTTGACTGCGATTGCACAGTCCTTATTGGCAGGTATGAGCTATTTTGTTGCAGGTGTGCCGAATCCGATGGTTTTAACCATTGTGACCTTTATTTTTGCCCTGATTCCCTTTGGCCCACCCCTCGCCTATAGTGCGGTGGCGTTATGGCTGTTTTCACAAGGACAAACCATTGAAGCCATTGGGGTCATGGTCTGGGGTGTCTGTATTGTCAGTACTGCCGATAACGTGATTCGTCCACTGGTAATTTCTGGTGCAACCCAGATTCCTTTCCTGCTGATCATGTTTGGAGTCTTGGGTGGTATTGCCAGCTTTGGTCTGGTCGGGGTGTTTATTGGCCCGGTGATTCTGGCTGTGCTGCTTGCAATCTGGCGTGAATGGTTACATGAAAGTAATCTGAATGAACCTTTAATGATGCCTAAAGCCACCATGGCACATGAGATTGATCCAGAAACCAATGACACACCGCCCAAAGCACCTTAAAGCATAGATAGAATCGACTTAAACAAAACAAAACATTTAAGTACTGATTCTATATAGAGCTTCTAATCTTGCTCTGTTTAAATGAATCCACAAAACAGAATAAAGATCAGGATGCCAAAATCATGTCTTCATTGTTTAAAATTACGACACTTTGCGCGTTAAGCGCCGCACTTTTTACCGGTTGTGCATCAACCTCCCCATCAAATGAAGTAGTCAGAGCTGTGACTGTGAATGCTGTAAATGCTCAAGGTGTGGGCCAAGAGATTGGGACCGTATTACTCAGTGACAGCCCAGCCGGTCTGGTCATTCGTACCAACCTGAAACAACTTCCTGCGGGTGAACGCGGTTTCCATATTCATGAAAATGGTTCATGCGCGCCTGCCATGAAAGACGGCAAGATGGGCGCAGCACTGGCTGCAGGTAGCCATTACAATCCAAATCAGGCACCGCATCACGGTACACCAGTGACTGGTCACTTAGGTGATTTACCAGCATTGAAAGTCAATACAGATGGAACTGCACGTGTCACCCTGCTTGCGCCACGTCTGAAACTGGCTGATGTTCAGGGTCGTGCCATTATGGTTCATGCCGGTGGTGACAACTATTCAGACAACCCATTACCCTTGGGCGGCGGCGGTGAACGTATTGCCTGTGGTGTGATCTAAACACCTTCATGCCAATGACTCAATAGAAAAACGGGCACTATGCCCGTTTTTTATAGACATTTCCTTTATTTTGGCGTCTAAATTGCATTCAGAACTTTGCGTTTTTACTTCCCGGATCCTGTCCTTGTGAATGCTGCCCGACCTGCGACTGCTACTTTTGTTAAAATTATAAAACCTGTCCTGCTGCCCTTTCAGTCTAGTGCGCTGATGACTTATTGCCTGCAAATCTTGCTAGTGTTTTTAGGTACCACTTTCGGTCTGAAATTTCTGGGTTATGAGTTCTTGATCGTTCCAGTAACTTTAGGGGCAATTGCCACGGCACTGACTGATTTTGATGACCGGCTAAGCCTGCGTTTGCGCAACCTGTTACTGGTCATCATTCTGTTTTTTAGTGTCAGCAGCATTCTGGAATTTCTTGCTCCACATAAATTCTGGTTTGCACTGTGGCTATCCCTGTCGAGTGCGCTGTTTATTCTAATGGGTGCATTGGGCCAACGTTATGCCATGATTTCATTTGGCACCATTTTACTGTCAATCTATACCATGTTCGGCCTGGGCGAATATCAGCACTGGTATGAACAGCCGCTTTATTTTGTCATTGGGGCGCTATGGTACGGCCTGACGTCTATTCTATTTTTTCTGCTGCGTCCTACTTTGCAGGTTCAGGAAAATCTCGCACAAAGCTTGCAGCACATGTCGGATTTACTGCTGAGTAAAGCCAAACTGTTTGATCCAGACCAGCATCCAAATGTTGAAACCCTGCTCTATGAGTTGTCACTTAAAAATACTTTAGTCATTCAGAGTTTTAACCGTAGCAAAGATTCGCTATTGACCCGACTCAAAGCTTCGCGTGCCAATCGTAATACCATTTACTGGCTGAATCTGTATTTTTTGATGCAGGATATTCATGAACAGGCCACCGCGAATTATCTGCATTATGAACAGATCGAACAGCATTTTAGCCGCACTGACCTGATTTTCCGGATTCAGAAAAATATCCGTCTGCAAGCCCTTGCCTGTCAGCATTTGGCAGAATGTGTACTGCGCAATGAGAAATTTTACCTGTCTACAGATGATGAACTGGCATTAAAACATTTACAGGAGTCGATGCAGGACTGGATTGCTCAACACCCACAAAATATTGAAGTCAAAAATTTACAGCTTATTCTGGCCAATCTGCTGAGTGTACATGAACAGTTACAACACCTGCATGATCAACAGGCACTGTATAAACCACGCTATCAGCAGCATTTTGATGACTTGAGTCTGTTTGATGATGATATTCGCGATAGCACAGATCTTTGGCTGAAACTCAAACCACACTTAAGTTCGCAATCGGCACTCTTTCGGCATGCGGTGCGGATTGCGATTGTGTTTTTAGTTGGCTATGCCATTTCATTATTACCTTTTGCGAAAAATGGCTACTGGATTTTACTGACCAGCCTGTTTGTCTGTCAGATCAGTTATTTTGCCACCAAAAGCCGGCTCAAATTGCGGACTCTGGGAACATTATTGGGGGTCATGCTAGGTGTTCCCATTCTGTATTTTGTGCCAAGTGTCGAAGGTCAGTTACTCCTGACAGTAATTTTTGGTGTCGGTTTCTTCTATCTACGTTCCAAAAAATATGCCATGGCCACCCTCATGGCGACCTTGATGGTACTCCTGATTTTTAACCTGAAAGGTGCCGGTTATGCGATCATTTTGCCACGTATTATTGATACCCTGTTGGGCTGTCTGATTGCCTGGATGGCAGTAAGCTGGATCTGGCCTGACTGGAATTTTCGTAATATTTCCAGCAATATTAAAAAATCATCGCTTGCTACGCTGGACTATTTTGCTGCAGTGGTCGAGCAATATCAAAACGGTAAAGATAACAGTATTGCTTACCGAACTGCACGACGTCTGGCCCACAATGCACAGATTGATTTATCCAGCATGATTTTAAGCCTGAGCACCGAACCGAATCCAGATCCGCAACTGGTTAAAAGTGCCTTTCGCTATCTGGTCTATAGTCATAGCCAACTCAGTTATATTGCAGCATTGGGGAGTCACCGTGAGCAGGTTACCGATGCACAAATTCTGGATTTAATGCGCTGGTGTCAGCAGACCTTAACTGGGGTATTGCTGCAACAACAGCCTTTAGATACCTACGACATCGATCATAAACTGGCAGAAATTCAATGCTTAAGTATCCAGAAAAACCAGTCAGCACATCTGCTTTTGGTGCTGAAACAGATTAGTTTATTGCTGGAAACCTTACCAGAATTACTAAAATTACGTTATGAATTATTAGGTACCGAGATTAAATAACCAACTGCTTCACTTGGTTATAACTTATTAAAAATATTGAATATATCTTTATTATTAAGATTCAATATTCAGGTGATATTCGGTACACTCAGAACTAATTCGGTTAAATCAATATGTATTATGAACATCAAAACTTTGCGTCTGGTCGGTTTGCTTGAAGGGATTTCATTCCTGCTGCTGTTATTTATCGCGATGCCAGTGAAATATATGATGGATAATCCGATTCTGGTGAAATATGTCGGCATGGGTCATGGCGTACTGTTTGTGCTATTTCTGGTGGTGTTATTTGCGGTATGTGAAAAACAGAAATGGTCTCTCAGCATGTTTGTGATGGGTTTAATCGCTTCGATTCTACCTTTCGGTCCATTCCTGTTTGATATGAAACTGAAGAAGCTGGAACAGCCCGCTGAAGCTTAATTGTAGAATCCTAATATAATTAGATCAGTCAAAAGAAAATTCTCTCTCCCTTTGGGAGAGAGTTAGAGAGAGGGAACTTATTAAATACTTAACCTCACCCTAGCCCTCTCCTAAAAGGAGAGGGAAATTCAATACTGAACATATGATTTCAATAATTTATAATTTCCCTTAATAAGGAATCAAAACTCCCCACGCTCCTGTCTTTCCAGCATTAACTGTTTGAGTTGCATGCGTGGCAAAGTAAACCACAGTGCAATCAGAATCAAAGAGGCAACACAATAGGCCCAAATATCATAGGCTTCATATGCCATTCGTACTGCTTCAATCACTACAAAAAAGCTGAGCATCAGGATAATAGAAACCGTCGCGGCCACCGTGCCTTTGGACACTTCAGAAGACATCAGTGCAAAACGGTACAGTACCGAAAAACTTACACCCTCACCGAGACTGATACAGGTGGTACCGATAATCAGGCAATGGACAAAATACTCTGGAATCAATAAGCCCAACATCAATAAACCTGCACCTAACAGCATCAATGGCAGACCCAATAATACGGTTTTGCCCAGCGGTATTTTATCGATAATTTTCAGCAGAATCAGATTACCTGCAATCAGACCGCCCAAGACCGGAAACTGCGCCAGACCATATTGCACACTACTGAATCCAAATTGCTCGACCAGAATCACTGGTGACAATGCAATCCATAACATCAAAGGCAGACTCACCAAAGGCAAGGCTACAGTCATAATCACAAAGCGCTTATTTTTTACAACCTGTTTAAAGTCATCCAGAATATAGCTGACCGGCTGTCTGGGAATACTGACTTTCAGATTTGGCATTTTGGCTTTTAGGCCGAACCAGCTCAGAAATGACAGAAATGCAATGCCGATAAAACCCCAATGCCAGGAGATATGATCAATCATAAAGGCACCCAGCACTGGTCCTAGCAAGGGTGCCAGCAAAGACACATTGGCCATCAGTGCCATGACTTTGATGGCATCACGTTCTTCAAAGCTTTCCTGAATGGCGGCATAACCTACAGCAGTAATAAAGGACAGGCCAAAGCCCTGTAAAAAGCGCAGGAATAAGAAACTTTCGATATTGGGTGTCAATAAAATGGCCAGACAACTGAGGGTAAAAAATGCCACACCGCCGAGCAGTACCGTTTTACGTCCGAGACGATCGGACAATGGCCCCAAGATCGCTGCGACAAATGCCCCGCCCAACAGGAAAAAGGACATGGAGGATGGTGCCCATGAACTACTTACGCCAAAATCACGGGTAATCGCCAGCATGGCCGGCTGAATCAGGTCATTACATATATAGACTGAGAATTCAAACAGGACCAGTGCCAGCGGGAACATGAGTGTGGCACGGGTCAGTTTTTGGGTTTGGATTTTTTGCATGGGAGTTTTTATTGTCAGTCTGCCCGTTTTAACAGACTGAACTTTGTCTAAAATAGAAAGAAGAAATTTTAGCAGAGTCCTGTTTTTAAGTCCGTTCTCTTTTTTAATGACCTAATCAAAATATTATTTTTGCTTTTAGCGACTTGAAACCAAATTATCTAATTCATAAAAATTATTGAAAAGCCGTGAAATGAAAAGTACTTATAATCATTACAAATCAAGGGAGGATACATTATTCATCTATATTCTAATAATTTATAAAAATCAAATAGACTCTACTGAATTCCACTCTTGAAACCATTTTTCTTTTCTAACATTTTCAAAATGAAGAATTTGTTCTACCAAGTCTATAATTAGTTGATCAATATCTTTTGCTATTGAATATCCTAGCGTTATTTTTGAAATACTCCCACTTTTTAATTGGTCACTACAGTCTAATCTAGAGGAATGATAGTTAGCCCTATCCATGATAAATTGATCAATATAATTAACATGTCCTTCTGTTGAAAAATGATCTTGAGGAAAAAATCTTACTAAGCTTAGCCAACAGAATCTTAAAAACCAGATTAAGTCTTCATTACCTTTCATCATATTAAGAGTGATTCCGCTATCCCAATTGATATGACAGTTTAAATACACTTCTCTTTTCAAATTAGGTAAAGAAAAAATAAAATTTTGATCTGCCTCTAGTTCACTATCTTTCTCACGATACAATAATTTTTCTCGTAGGATTTTTTCTGATTTTCTTTTATCCTAGTTGGTATAAAACCTATTTAGATAGAATAATAAGAGTGAAGCTAAAAATCCTCCAATTACGCCAATTGTAGCGGCTAGTATATTTGAGTCCATTAACTCCCCCTTCCCAAAAAAAAAGCGCATCCTTAGATACGCTTTTAACCAAAAACTGCCTAAAGATCAAACACTATTATGGACAGACCGCTTTCTGGAAAGTCTTGGTATTTGAACCTCTTGCACAACGATACAACTTCTCGGTGTTTTCCAGCATCCAGCTGTTATCTTCCTGTTTAAAATAATAAATGGTCTGTACCGAATGTACCGAATCATCCATTAAACCGGTTTCAGTGACTTTGACCTGTCCAATCGTGGGCGACTCTACCTTGTCAAAGAACTGCCGTAATTCAACCGTTGCCAGTTCCTTGCGTAAATCCGTTCTTAATTGTAAAACCTGTTCCAAAGGCGTGTCCGAAGACGACTGTACCTTTGCAATGACCTGTTGAGCAGTTGCACAGCCTGAACCCAATATACCAAAAGCGAGAGTTGCGACTGCCAATATCCGGAACATATTATTTAACCCTTTATCGTCATTCTTATTCCAACCCATCATGCCGAGCTTCTTACTACAAAACCATTTAGACTCTGTAACTGTATTTACACAGCAATAAAAAAGCGCACCTTTCGATGCGCTTTTTTCAATTCCGATCGATTAAAGATCGAAAAGTTTACCCGGGTTCATGATGCCATTTGGATCGAACACTTTTTTCAGGGCTTTCATATATTCAATTTCTTCCGCCGAACGCGAATATTCAAGATATGGCTTCTTGGTCATGCCCACACCATGTTCCGCAGAAATTGAACCGTCATATTTTTTCACGGTATCAAAGACATACTTGTTCACCACCTGACATTTGGCAAAGAATTCATCTTTAGACAAATCAGCAGGTTTTAAGATATTTAAGTGCAAGTTACCGTCACCGATATGACCGAACCAGCAGATTTCAAAGTCTGGGTAATTCGTCGATACAATCGCATCAATTTCTTTAATGAATGCAGGAACGTGCGTGATCAGAACGGAAATGTCATTTTTGTATGGAATAAATGGCGCGATAGATTCAGAAATATCTTCACGTAAACGCCATAAACTTTCTACCTGATCCAGGCTTTGGCTCATTACGCCGTCCAGTACCCAACCTTGTTCCATGCAATGCTCGAAGATTTCCATCGCCTTGTCCATAATCGGCTCAAACGGCGCTTCAAACTCAAGCAATACATAGAATGGGCATTCAGTTTCAAATGGACGTTGCACGTGACCATGGGCCAAGACTTTCTGCATCGCCAGTTCACCAAAGAACTCAAATGCAGTCAGGTCAATTTTCGCCTGGAAGGCATGCAATAACGGCATGATCGCATCAAAGTCAGGTACACCCAGTACCATCACTTGCAGGTCTTGCGGTTGACGTTCAAGCTTGATTTCCGCTTCCGTCACCAGACCCAGCGTGCCTTCACCACCAATAAATAAATGTTGTAGCGCATAACCGGTTGCATTCTTGATCATACCTTTGTTCAGACGCAATACATCGCCCTTACCCGTCACAACGGTCAGGCCAAGTACCCAGTTACGGGTCATGCCGTATTTAATCACTTTGATGCCGCCAGCATTGGTGCCGATGTTACCGCCAATTTGCGATGAACCTGCCGAAGCAAAGTCAACTGGGTAATACATGCCCTGCTCTTCAGCATAGTTCTGTAACTGTTCAGTCACCACACCTGCCTGTACGCGCACCATACGATCTGCCGGGAAAAACTCCAGAATCTGGTTCATCTTGTCCATGCTGACCACGATCTCGCCATTGGCTGCGACTGCACCTGCAGAAAGACCGGTACGACCACCCGATGGAGTCACTGCAACATTAAATTGGTTCGCCAGTTTTACGATGTCTTGAACTTGCTCAGTTGACGACGGAAAAACGACGACTGACGGGTTTGGATCAAAGTGCTTCGTATGATCGCGACCCCAATTCTGGAGGCTGTCCGTATCGGTTTTAATACGGTTTTCACCCACAATTGCAGTCAATTGGGTCAATAACTCAGGGGTTAAAGCGACTGGAGCATTCATCGTTTGCAGACCTAGCATGATTTAAACAAGAGAGACTTCGCTGGTTCATTTGCACATTTTTTATGCATAAAAACATGGATACAAATCAGGCGAAACATGGTTATTAAAGCACCGGATCACGCTGCTTTAAAAGCATGGCGCAATATTATAAGCTATTTTTTGGTGTTTCCCGCGAAAAATGACAATTTTGATAATATACCTTTGAAAATGCAGATTTAAATCAAACACCATGATCATTATTATCAATATATCTTGCCAGAATAGCTGATGTGAGCGTCATTAAGGAAATGTATAACCGCCCCATTCCTGTGCTATCATACCGCGACTAAATTTGGCCTTTGTAGCGGAGCCGTAATGAGCCAACATCTTTCTCTACCTAAAGATAAAATCCGTTTTCTATTGCTAGAAGGCGTTCACCAGAACGCAATCGATACATTGAATGCAGCTGGATATACCAACATTGACTATCGCAAAACAGCGCTTGAGGGTGAAGCACTGAAAGAAGCGATTAAAGATGCACACTTTGTCGGTATTCGTTCCCGTACTCAATTGACTGAAGAGGTATTTGAAGCCGCGAACAAACTGATTGCAGTAGGCTGCTTCTGTATCGGTACCAATCAGGTCAATCTTGATGCTGCAATGCGTCGCGGTATTCCGGTATTTAATGCACCATATTCAAATACACGTTCAGTTGCTGAACTGGTATTGGCAGAAACTATTCTTCTTCTGCGCCGTGTACCTGAAAAATCAACAGATACACATGCAGGTGGCTGGAATAAATCGGCTGTCGGTTCATTCGAAACACGTGGTAAAACTTTAGGTATCGTAGGTTACGGTTCGATCGGTTCACAACTTTCTGTACTGGCTGAAAGTCTGGGTATGAAAGTAATCTATTTCGATACAGTGACTAAATTACCTTTAGGTAATGCACGTCAAGTCGGCTCTATGGGCGAATTACTTGCCAATGCAGACGTGGTTACTCTACACGTTCCGGATCTGCCATCTACCCGTAATTTCTTTGGCAAAGAACAGTTTGCGCAAATGAAAGAAGGTTCAATCTTCCTGAATGCGGCACGTGGTACATGTGTCGTAATTGAAGATCTGGCAGATGCGATCAAGTCTGGTCACATTGCTGGTGCTGCGGTTGACGTATTCCCGAAAGAGCCTAAAGCAAACGGTGAAGAATTTGTTTCTCTATTGCGTAACCTGCCAAACGTAATTCTGACTCCACACGTAGGCGGTTCTACGATGGAAGCGCAAGCGAACATCGGTCTGGAAGTAGCTGAGAAATTCGTGGCTTATTCTGACAAGGGTATGACGCTTTCTGCGGTGAACTTCCCAGAAATCGCATTGCCGTTGACTGAAGGCAAACACCGTTTACTGCACATCCACCAAAATATTCCGGGCGTGTTGTCTAAAATCAACAACCTGTTTGCTGAACAAGGCATCAACATCTCTGGCCAGTCACTGATGACTAAAGGCGATGTCGGTTACCTGGTGATGGATGTCGATGCTGCTGCATCTCATGAAGCACTCGATATGCTTTCGAATGTTGAAGGTACAATCCGCGCACGCGTATTGTTCTAATTCAGATTTAAAAAAAGCCACAGTCTTCGGGCTGTGGCTTTTTTATTGCTTCAAGGTTTTTATATTTAAGCCTGATCCAGCGTTTGCCGCGCTCCCGCTCTTCGAGTCATCGAAACAAATTTAGTCATGCCCAATTTTAAAATTGCACCTATCGTGCAAGCGCCACTAATTCTGTTGATCGCCATGATCAGTATGCAAAGTAGTGGTTCCTTTGCCAAATATCTGTTCGGTCAATTTCCCATTCTGACTGTTTCCGCAATGCGTCTGCTGTTAGGCGCTATGATTTTGGCACTGATTTTTAAAATTTGGGAAATCCATTTCAGACAAATCAAATGGCCGGCCATTATCAGTTATGGCCTTGCTCTGGCCGGCATGAACCTCTTGTTTTACCTATCGATTGATCGCCTACCGCTGGGAATTGCCGTCTCTTTTGAATTCATTGGCCCCTTAAGTGTTGCCCTGTTTTATGCACGGCAAAAATTCGACTTTGTCTGGGTCGGACTGGCGATTCTGGGCTTGGTTCTGCTATTTCCTTTTGATCAGGCTGCCCAGCCGCTTGACCCGATCGGGATTGCATTCGCCTTGGGTGCCGATGCTTGCTGGGCCTTATATATCGTTGCCGGCCAAAGACCTTCGGGCGTTTCTGGCAATCATACTGTATGCTTGGGCATGTTTGTCGGCATGCTGGTGCTGATGCCGATTGCGCTCTTGGCAGGCATGCCGGCACATACTTTTGAACCGATGAGTTTGTTGTATTTTGTGGCTTTGGCAGTACTGGCTAGTGCCCTGCCTTTTAGCCTAGAAATGATTGCACTAAGAAATTTAACCGCACTTAGTTTCGGCACCTTGATGAGTCTGGAACCCGCGATTGCCGCACTCTCGGGGCTGGTCTTTCTAGGCGAGACTTTATTGTGGACACAATGGCTGGCATTGGCCACGATTATCAGTGCTTCAGTGGGTTGTACGGTGACCAGTCAAAGAAGAAAAAATACAGTTGAGCACTTTTAAATTTAAAATTTGTTATAAGAAATACTACTCACTTTGAATTTAAAAAAATATTAGCTGGAAAAGCCTACTCAAAGTCGATAAATTCAGTCTAATACTCTTCTAAGATCAAAATTTTCTCTTTTTAAAAGTAACTTTAAATTTAAAATTATTTCCACCCCCTACTCATTAAAAATTAACCGTTTTGCTATAATCCCGCTTTCTTCCATGTCCTGATTACACCTTTCTGGTGTAAGTAACTCCCATGCCAAACGCCCAACTCCTTGCTGTGTTGTACATGGTTTTATCCATGATGTCGTACCAGATCAGTGCATCCTTCGCCAAGCAACTTTTTCTGGTCCTTGACCCTATCACAGTGACCATTTTAAGACTCTGTTTTGCAGCGATCATTGTCGGCGTGATGTTTCGTTCCTGGAAAATCATTCAGCGTTTGCCTTTTTTGAAATGGCGGGATTTACTCTGCTATAGCGCCGCTTTAGGGGTCATGAATATTTTATTCTATTTGTCTCTAGGAAGATTACCGCAGGGAATTGCAGTCGGTCTGGAGTTTATTGGTCCTTTAGGTCTGGCCCTGCTCTCGATCAAACATCGTAGTGATTATATTTGGGTATTGATGGCCATTTTAGGCATTGCGTTAATGGTGCCATGGGGACAGGCCAATAGTAGTAATTTCGACCTTCTGGGCGCCGCCTGTGCTTTAGGTGCGGGTTTATGTTGGGCACTGTATATTTTCTTCGGGCAACGCGTAGTTCAGCAAAATATCGGCATGCATGCGCTGACCATTGCAATTAGCATTTCAGCTCTGTGTCTGCTTCCGATTGGGCTCTATAACAATGCACCAGCGCTGATTGATACCCAGTATTGGGGCAAGGCGATTATCATTGCAGTGCTGGCCACAGCAATTCCATATGCGCTAGACTTAAAAGCTTTGCAGCATTTAAACAAGACCAGCTATGGCACCCTGTCCAGCCTGTCTCCCGCCTTGGCTGCACTAACCGGTTTTATACTATTGGGCGAAAAAATTACGCTTCTTCAGACGGTAGCATTAGTCTGTATCATGCTGGCCTCCGTCGGTGTGACCGTACGTGCCGCCCGTCAAGGATCAGCAGAAAAGAATGCCTAAAAGGCTGATTAGAATCTAAACAACTGACTAAATATTTGCATTAATTCTTTCACTTTCTTCCTTTGAGATAAATCCAAAGAAGAAATGAATGGATAAAAATCCCATATCTCCAGATAAAAATATGATCAGATGCCATAGTTGCAGTGAAGATATTTTTGATATGCGAGTGTGGCAAGGATGCCACATGTTACCCATCACGACAGGACGTCGTGTATGGGTAACAAAAGACTTTTGCCTACTTTGGGTCTTTCCAAAGTAGGGAGATTGCCTACACAAAAGCATTTAAATTTTTAAGAAAATGAGGCTGTACAGCTTCTAAAGCTAAACATGCATAACGATTAACTCAAACATCTAATTTGAGTTATAAATTATGGAAAAGTAGCTAATCAAATGTCAGCTGTTCGATGTTTAGCTTTGTACCAGCATATCTTTTTTCATATCTTTATAACGCTGGTATTCATTCTTGTACTGCACTGCTAAAACGGTCTTCTGCTCTTCATCCAGAATTTTACCAGCTTGCTGGAAGAAACTATGTTCCTCTTCTTTTAAGTGATGATGCACCTTTTCGGAAAGTTTTTTGGCCATGGCAATCCAGCCCGGATTACTCAATTCAGTTGCAGTTAATTCCTCGATCATTTCGTCCATTTCATGATGTTCGGCCAAGGCATGGCGGGTAATATTCAGGCCCGAATCGGTCATCATCAAGGGAATATAAAAATAACGGTCTTCCGCAGCCTCATGGGCAAATAATTCATTTTTCAGTTGCTTGAACAGCTCGCGGCGTTCTGGTGTATCTCCGGAAGTCTGTAATAGTTTTTCTGCAAGATCACGCTGAATCTCATGACTCTCTCTTAATGCTTCAAAAATAGTCGTCATTCCGATATTTCTCCAATTGTTTTATTTTTCATATCATTGATTCTAGAAGATTTTCAGAGCAGGTTCAGACGCAGTTTATACAGTGATTTGTTAAGAAATTTTAATATCGAGAATGATTTACATCAGGTTTAGATCTAAAAAAACATCTGGTATGCCATCCGGCAAATCAGCAGACTGACCAGAATCAGGAATAAAATCCGGATAAAACCACTGCCATATTTAAATGCCAAACGCACCCCGACCAAGGAACCACAAATATTGGCTACCGCCATCATTGCCCCGACCATAAACAGCACATTGCCACTGGGAATAAAAAAGCTTAAGGCGGCCAGGTTGGTGGTGAAATTGGCAATTTTCGATAAGGCCGATGCATGCAGAAAGTCGACGCTTAAATAGCGAATAAAAAAGAAAATAAAGAAACTGCCGGTGCCCGGACCAAAGATACCATCATAAAAGCCTATCGCCAGACTCCCCAAAGCGGCCAGAATCAGCATTTTCCGATTCAGTTTTTGTTCGGTATGCACCTGGCCAAACTGTTTTTTCATCAAGGTATAGATTGCGATCACAATCAACATGACCAGCACAAAAGGCTTAAGGATCTCGACTGGAATTAGCGTAACGCTGGCTGCACCAATAAAAGAACTAACAAAACTGCACAGTGCAATCACGCCCAAGAGCAACCAGGGCAGTTTTACCTGACGCAGGTAGGAAAATGCCGCAGAAGCGGTGCCACAAATGGACGCGAGTTTATTGGTGCCAAAGACCGTAGCAGGCTGTAAATGCGGTAAACTCCCCATAATTGCCGGGATCTGGATCAGACCACCACCACCCACGGCAGCATCAATCGCCCCTGCAAAAAATGCAAAGACAACCAGACTGATGATGATCTCTATTTCCATATCTTGACTCGATTAGAGGTTCAGGACGCGTTTGGGTACCAGACGTTTTTTGTCGGTAATTTCTGCCAGCCCCAGACATTTCTCGCCATCAAAAACCAGCACCTGTTCAGCTGCTTCATGTTCGATATTGCTTTCCATGCCGCGGCTAAAATATTCTGCGCGACCTTCGGGTACCTGCACTTTTGGAAAATGATCAACCGGTGCATAGGCCGGCAACAACAGTGCATCACGCTCTGCTTCGCTCAGGCTTTCCAGATATTCAATGGTATAACTCGGAATCAAATCAAAATGGCCGGTTTTGATGCGGTGCAGATAAGTTAGATGGCCATAAGTTCCCAGTGCTTTGGCAATATCTTCCCCCAAAACCCGGATATAAGTTCCTTTAGAACAGGTAATATCCAGCGTGATACTGTTCTCCGTAAAGGATAAAAGCTCAATCGCTAAAATTGTAATTGGACGTGCTTCACGTTCAATCTCGATACCTTTGCGCGCCAGTTCGTATAAAGGACGGCCTTCTTTTTTCAAGGCAGAATACATCGGCGGCACTTGCTGGATATCCCCGATAAACTGTGCCAATGTGTCCTGAATCAAGGCTTCCGAGAGTTCAGGAACTGCTTTTTCCAGAAGCACCTCGCCTTCCACATCACCCGTGGTGGTGCTATGTCCCAAAAATACGGTCGTCTGATAACGCTTGACCGAATCTAATAAATAATGCGAAAACTTGGTCGCCTCCCCCAAACACACGGGCAATAAACCGGATGCCAGCGGATCCAGCGCACCAGTATGGCCGGCTTTTTGTGCACGGTACAACCAGCGGACTCTTTGCAATGCAGCATTGGAACTGATGCCCAAAGGCTTATTGAGCAGGAAGACACCACTGAGATGACGACGCTGAATTTTAGGAGATGATGCTTTCATGGCAAAAAATCAGACATTTTATAAATTGGCGCCATGGTAAAACCCTGCGAGAGGATTTACAACTTTTCTATAGTCTCTAATGATTTTTATGGCATATTGAGCCGGCTTGAACATCTAAAAGCTTTAATATCTAAAAGCTTGAATATCTAAAAATAATGAAATAACGAGAAAATAGGTGCATAGGATATGCAGAAATATAAAATATGGATCATTCTGGCGTTGCTGGTGCTATGTATCCTCACACTGATCTTATGGCTGTCCCCAAAAGAAAATACCCAGGCAGATACCGGGACAAAAATGCCTTTAACTGAAACTCAGGCAGAGCAAACCGCATTCTTGGTCAATGGCCCTGCCAATGCAGCTTTCCCCAGTGCCAGCCAGCAAGATACCGAAATTAATTGTCAAATGCAGTTAGATACCAGCAACCGTCTGCTCGTGAATGAACAGACCCGCAACTGTTTTGAATATTTTATTACCCAGTTTGGTGAAAAAAATCTGCAGCAGATCCAGCAGGATTTTAAAGCCTATATTCGCCAGAATCATAAAGAACCGGCACTCTCGCAAATTCTGGATTTATGGGATCGTTATATCCAGTATCGTCAGGGTTTGGGCCAGCTCACTGCACCGACTGGGCTGAATCAGGAAGATCCTGCCTATTATCGGAGCATCTATAACAGTACCCAGAATTTGCGCCAGCAGTACTTTTCCAAGTATGAAATTGAAGGCTTGTTTGGCACAGAAGATGCCTATCATGAATATACCCTGGATCGGATGAGCGTATTGGCAGACAAAAGCTTGACTGAGACTGAAAAAGCCCAAAAGCTCAAAGCACTTTTTCAGCAGCTCCCGCAAGACTGGCAGGAAAACCTGGAACAACTGAATAAACTGGAAGATCTGCGCAAACTCACCGCAGATATTAAAGCCCGTGGCGGTTCCCGTGATGAAATCCGGCAGATGCGGATGAATCTGGTCGGTGCTGAAGCGACACAGCGTCTGGAACAACTGGATGTACAGCGCAGCGACTGGAAAAATCGGGTCACGGGTTATTTAGATGAACGCGATCAGATTACCCAGTCCGGCATGTCTGATATTGCCAAACAGCAAGCGATTGCCCGGCTTCGCAGCAAACATTTTAATACACCGCAAGAACAGCTGCGGGTAGAAACCTTTGAACAGGTGCATGATCAAGGAGGTAAGCTACCCTTCGCCGATTAAGCCTGGAAGCCATCACCTGTTGATGGCTTTTTTATCGCCACAATTTAGATAATTTTCTACTTTATCTTAACGTGACATCCCTATTGTTGTTTCAAAATATTTCCATTTACATAAGTTAACTTAAGAAAATCACAAATATTTCAAGGACTTTTTATTTAAATACATTTGTATATAAACCATATATTTACACTTAAAAATCCTTTTACTCGACATGTCCCCAAATGACATGGTTTTAGATAGCTGAAATGAAAAAATACTGCTGCTTACAAAGAAAAATGGCTCAGCCACTCAAAGCCAAGACTGTATTTTAAGACGTCTGATTGTATGGCCTATAGCACTCTAGAAAAGCAATGATTGCTTTAATAATGATAAAATTAAAAAGGGACGGTCATGCGTACTTTCAACAAGACAATACAGTTACTGACTGTGACTTTAGCAGCGGCTTTGGGCTTAAGCTTTGCTGCACACACCCAGGCAGCGGCAAGTACCACACAAGTCATCGAAAAGACCAAGTCCGATTATGCCAAAACCAAATATCCGATCTTGATGGTACATGGCTGGCTAGGCTGGTCACGCATTGGTACCGATAGCATCGGACTGGATTACTGGTATCAGATTCTGCCGGATATGGCACGTAACGGCTCCACCGTCTTTGCTGCACAACTGTCTCCGGCAAATACAACGGCACATCGCGGTGAACAACTGATTCATCAGATTGAAGATGTTTTGGCCATTACCGGTAAGAAAAAATTGAATCTGATTGGTCATTCCCATGGTGGGCCGACGGTACTCTATGTTGCAGCAACCCAACCGCAGTATATCGCTTCGATTACCGGCGTTGCAGGCACCTACCACGGTTCCAAAGTGGCAGATGATATTCAGAATAATAGCCTGACCCGTACCGCCTTCAATATTTTAGGTGATTATATTATTGGACCATTGATCGCACTGGGTCAGCTTAAGCCTGAACTGGAAATTGATTTTGATGCTTCCATGAAATCCCTGACCCAGACCGGTTCAAATACCTTTAATGCCACAGTGGCACAGCAGGTGGTGAAAGATGGTGTATTAGCTCCTACAGAAGACTGCAATAAAAATTTAAAACAGAGAGACAGCAAAGGCATTCATTATTATTCATGGACAGGTGTGGCCCAAGCCACCAATGCCCTGGATATTGATACGATCCTAATGCAGCTCGGCCCCTTATCGTATGGCAGTAAAGACAATGATGGCATGGTGTCACGCTGTAGCGCGTTCATGGGCAAGGTGATTAATGACCAATACAAACTCAATCATACTGACCTAGCCAATATGATGTTTGGTCTGAAAGGTATGTTTGCACCCGATCCGGTCGCCCTCTACCGCCAGCATGCCAACCGACTCAAATTAGAGGGTTTATAACCCCAGAGCGCCTATATTTCAGCTGAAATATAGGCTTTTTTCTAAGTACTTATTTGATCTATCAGTGATCCGGAAGTTGCAATGAAAACTCCAAGTTACTCCCTTGAATTTTTTGCTACGGTTTGCCCTATGGGCTGACCTTTATTTTTGGTCATGTCTCATCATTTTAATTACAGAAGCGTAGAAAAGTGAATCCTTGCTGCATCGGGGACTTTGCAAAACCAGATGAGGATCATCCGGTTAAAACAACAAAACTGAGGAAAATATCATGAAATTCGGAGCATTAATCACGGGTCTGCTGCTGGCATCTACAGGCCTCAGCACTCAGGCCTCCACCCAAGCCAGTCAGGTCACAGCTAAAGCCAGTTCACAATATGCCAAGACCCAATACCCGATTGTATTTGCTCATGGTATGGCAGGCTTTATCCGGGTCGGTACCGACCAGTTTGGACTGGATTACTGGTATCAGATTTTACCGGATCTGGCACGGAATGGCGGCAATATCTGGGCCACACGGGTATCACCATTTAACTCATCGGAAATTCGTGGTGAACAGCTTTTACAGCAAGTAAAAGAAATTCGGGCGATTACCGGGGCATCCAAGGTTAATCTGATTGGTCATTCACATGGCGGCCCGACCATTCGTTATGTGGCAGGCGTGGAACCTAGCATGGTTGCTTCCCTGACTTCAGTCGGTGCACCGCATAAAGGCTCGCCAGTGGCAGACCTGATTCTTCAGGCAGAAGGCACGCCAATACAAGGTCCTTTGGTAGGTGGCATCAACCTGGTGTCAAAAGCTATTACTTGGGCGCAAGGTCTGGATCCAAACAGTTTTCCGCATGATTCACTCGCAGGTGGTAGCAGCCTGACTATGGCACGATCTGCTAAATTCAATCAGAAATATCCACTGGGTATGCCGACCACGGCCTGTGGTGAAGGCATTTATCAGCAAAAAGGGATTTATAGCTATTCATTCACAGGTGTAGGTCAAGTCACCAACCCGCTCGATCCTGACTCAGCCCTCAAAGTTACAGCTCTACTCATTGACGGCGGCAAGGACAATGATGGTCTGGTTTCCCGCTGTAGTGCCAGATTCGGTAAAACCATTCGGGATAACTACAACTGGAACCATCTGGATGAAGTCAATATGGTTCTTGGACTGAAAAATATCTTTGCACCTGATCCGGTCGATGTGTATCGTCAACATGCTAACCGCTTAAAATTACAAGGTTTATAAAGCTATACGAGCCTCTATTCATCTAGAGGCTTTTCTCCCTTATTTTTCCTAAATTTTTTCTAAAAATTTAATTGTTAATCATGATCAAACTGCATATAAAATATTCATCAAATATAAAAAGAACTGTGAAATAAAATAAATGCAGAGATGTTCTATAGAAATCAAAAACAAATTTAAAAGAGCCTGTCCCTGCTGCAAACAAAAAGTCATTGATCCTTTTCAATTTAAAAAATATGAGCTTTATTCTTGTCATCGACATATTGTCGTAAATGCATGGATCAGTATTTTACTTATTATCACTCAATGCTTTATTTGCGTTCAACTTTTTAATGCAGGATTCCAGTCTTGGGGATATTTTGTATTATTGCTGATGTTTATTCATAAAATTTTCTTGGATATTTTGGATGCAATGATCTTGCCTTTGCAGGAATATTTCACATAAATCTGAAAAAAAATCAGGCATAAAAAAATGCGCCCAAAGGCGCATTTTTTCACTCGTATAAAGCTTAAAATTAAGCTTTAGTTTTACGAGCTGGTAATTTTTCACGAATACGTGCAGCTTTACCAGACAATTCACGTAGGTAGTAAAGTTTAGCACGACGAACGTCACCACGACGTTTCACTTCGATACCAGCAACGATTGGAGAGTGAGTTTGGAATACACGCTCAACGCCAACACCGCTAGAAATTTTACGTACTGTGAACGCAGAGTTCAAACCACGGTTTTTCTTAGCAATTACAACGCCTTCGAACGCCTGTAAACGCTCACGGTCGCCTTCTTTTACTTTAACTTGAACAATAACTGTATCACCTGGTGCAAAAGCAGGGATGTTTTGTTTCAATTGTGCGTTTTCAATTACTTGAACTAAAGGATGCTTACCGCTCATGGGGTATCTCCAATATGTGCGAGTCAGAAGAGGTCTGATCATCGCTGGGTATAGAGGCTAAAGCGCATACACCCGATTATCTTTCCCTTTATAGTTGACCATCTCAACCATAAAGAGCCTATTAAAGAATACTTAAATAATTTTAAGTACTTGCTTGAAGACAGAAATGATCACTCATCAATATCTTACAAATCTTTTAGCCATTTTTTCTGATGCTTGGTCAACTCGACTTTTTCCACCAACTCTGGGCGGCGTTCAAGTGTACGCTGATATCGCTGCAGAAACCGCCATTTTTCAATATTGGCATGATGCCCGGACTTTAACACCTCAGGCACATCCAAACCTTCAAAATGATCTGGCTTGGTATATTGTGGGCAATCTAGAAGACCATCCACAAATGAGTCTTGCACGTGTGATTGCTCATCAGACATCGCACCCGGAAGTCTCCGGATAATACTGTCCAATAAAACCATCGCAGGAAGTTCACCACCCGACAAGACGTAATCTCCAATTGACCATTCCTGATCAACATATTGCTGGATCAAACGTTCATCGACGCCTTCATAACGTCCGCACAGTACGATGATTCCGTCATATTTGACAAAATCCTGTACCGCAGTTTCGTTTAAGGTCTTTCCTTGCGGTGACATATACACCACAGGAACCTGAACTGCACCTGCTTGCGTTGCAAGCTCTTTGGCATGCTGGATTGCTTTTGCCAAAGGCTCAGCCATCATCACCATACCCGGACCACCACCGAATGGACGTTCATCCACCCGTTTATAGTTGCCCGTCGCATAATCGCGAGGATTGATGCAATGAATTTGCATCAATTCACGTTTTGCTGCGCGCCCGCTAATACCATAGGCTGTAATCGCTTCAAACATTTCAGGAAAAAGCGTAATGACTGCAAAAAACATCGCAGACTCCCTTATTTCCGAAAAATTCTTAGTAGTCTACGCCCCAATTGACGTAGATACGACCAGCTTCAAGATCAACGCGTTGCACCACATCTTTATGCCATGGGATCATTCGCTCTTCGCCATCAATGCTGTCGGCAGTTGCGCGAACCACCATCACATCGTTAGCACCTGTTTCAAACAGCTCAAAAATTTGACCGAGATTGACTTCTTGTTCTTCATCATCCAGACCTAACACAGTTAGACCTTTTAAATCAGACCAGTAATACTCATCCACACCAGCTTGAGGCAGTTGCGATTTAGAGATCCAGACATTGGAGCCAACCAGTTCGTCTGCGCCAGTACGATCACTCACACCTTTAAGCGAAACAACCAGGCCTTTACCATGTGGTTTCCAACGTTTTACATCGACAATTTGCCAACCTGCTTTGGTCTCAATGTACCAAGGCAGATAGTCAAATATGTTGCTCATAGGTTCTGTATTGGAATAGACCCAGAGCCACCCATTTAATCCATATGCTGAACGTAACTGTCCAATCTGAATACGATCTTCGGGAACATTCTGTGTTGGTGTCATGGGCAAGCTACTACCTAATTTATATAAAAATTATGCAGCAACTGCAGCTTTCTTAGCTTGAGCAGCTAAAGAAGCAACACGATCAGAAGGTTGAGCACCTTGTGAAACCCAGTGAGCAAAACGGTCAGCATCTAAACGAAGTTTTTCTGCTTTACCTTGAGCTGTAGGGTTGAAGAAACCGATACGTTCGATGAAACGACCGTCACGTGCATTACGGCTATCAGTCACAATGATTTGATAGAACGGACGTTTTTTAGCACCACCGCGTGCAAGACGAATAACAACCATGATAGAACCTTATAGTTTTTACGGATTATCCTTGTACCGACCATCGATACAGCTCAAACCCCTTTCATAGAGGGCAGCATTTTACGCGAAGTTTGCCCTGAATGAAAGATCAAATTTAAGTTATCCACAGTTTGAATTTGTTTTACCTATCACTCCAACTCAAACATGCTCCCGATGCATCATCTTTATTTTTATACCAGCATTGGGTTCCCCTATGAGTCAAGGTTAATGCACCATCATTTTTTTGAGCACTTGTTATTATAGGAGTCGCTGTTAATATCCATGATGAATCAGGAGCATTTGTTATAGTTAGATCATAATAAGCCGAACCAGTTCGGGGTGAAACTGTTTTGCCATACACATCAGGATTAGTAAGTGGATTAGTGGCATAACTCGAAGTTGTATTATTTTTTCCGTAATCCCCATTTGCTAATTTATAAGATTGCAATTTTTGTGCTATTTCCATCATCACACTTTGAGTTTCAACACGATTCTTCCGCTTTACATAATTTTGATAAGATGGATATGCAATGGACACTAGAATAGCTAAAACAGCCACAACGATCATAAGTTCAATAAGTGTAAAACCCTTAATCCTTTTCATTATTATTTCCACTCCTTGCTATTTACGCCACAATTCGTACTCGTAACAATCAATGAGTCTTTAGTCATACACTTTACACCTCTAGAATCCAATAACAGATATTCAGAATTTCTAAGCGCATTACTTTTAGTTTGATTAGGAATGGCGATCATTTTCCAGCCTTGCCCAATTGTAGAGTCTTCTAAAGCCTTAGTTGAATCGTTAATATCAACAATTTTGATTTGATAATCGTAATTATTTGCAGAATCATAAGGAATATTGATCTCACCTTTTATTGAGGTCTGATGTTCAGGAATATATCCTGCGTAACTTAATTGCTTCCCTTTATAATTTTCTAAACGCTCAGCAATCTTCAACATTTCAGATTGTGCTTTAGACTTATTTGCTCGAGCAATATAAACTTCATAACTTGGAATAGCGATAGCTGCAAAAATTGCAACTATCACCACAACAACCATCAATTCAAGCAAAGTGAAGCCTGCAGTATTTTTAATTTTATCCATACATACTTCCCTTACCACTCAAACCAGCGGACAGGCTTAATCTTACGTGCCTGGCTATATTTATACAGATTTTGATCTGTTAAAGTTGTATTTGCAGGCTTACAATTTCCGACACAAGATTCTTGTGTCTCCGCAATAGGTCCAACCAACATGGTTGTTCTTGGATCAGTAGAGGAAACAGCACCAAAGGCAGGGCCATTAATACCTTGATAGCTAGTTTTAACATATGCAGCACAGTCACCATATGGCATGCAAATACGGTGAGTCGTAGAAATACCTGCCACACCACCACCACAACCACTTACAGTTCCAGTCAATGTCGCTTTCGGATCATACAGGCTGACATATAAATCACCAGTAATAAGCTGTGAATCTTCAAATGCACGCGCATAATTTCCTGAATCAACTGAACGTAGTTCAAAACTCCAACCACGAAGCATAGTATTACCAGTTGTTAATTTCATATTAGCGATATCAGCAGCAGAAATTTGCTTAGAAACCGTTTTGCCAAGTATGCCTGAATTAGCCAAATTCGCTGGCAAAATAGTCGCAGCAGATGTAAAACTCGAGTTTTCCAAACCATTGGCTGCTGCATCACGGTCAATTAAACCGTAGATTTTGTTTTTTCCGCCGACTTCCGCTTCCAAAGGAAAACTGCGATTACCTGAACCTGCTGTCACAAGTACAAAGCGGTTTTGCCCATCATCAAAAACTGCCGTAGATAAACGGTCATAGAAACGCGGTACAAATGTTCCATCTTTTAACTTCGCTATGGTTTGCACACGCACCGCAATATTAGTATTGTCAGTTGCAGACATTTGATTATTGTTATTCAAGTCTACACGGAAAATCTGTCCACCTAAATCTGCAAAATAAATCATGTCTGCAAGACCATCGGCATCATAATCACGTACCACAGGCTGCCCTACAACACTGTAATTTATATCACTATTAATCGTTTTCTTATAACTGTCACTAATTCCTGAGCCATTTGAGCTACTCATCCAGATCAAGTTACCATTTGCAGCATCTACTATATATAAAGCGTTGCCATAAGTTGAGGACGGCTCTGTAAAAGTAGCCGCTGGTTTTTCATAAACATCAGCATCGTAACCGCCGCCAAAAATTAAGACTTTTTTACGTTCGCCTTTGACACGAATTTCAGCAATAGTCGGTTTAGCCCAGATTTGAGCCATACGCTGAAATTCATTTGTTGATGTCGGTTTAATTTGGAATAATAGCTTCGGACTTGCTGGATTAAGTATATCCAATCCATAAAGCCCACTTCCCCCCATACGTAAACCGCCATAAATATTCATTTTATTGGCAACATATTTTGTGGTTGAAACTGTACCAGACTTAGTAATTTGCACCTTAAATGTATTGTCCGCTACCCATGGTGCATCTACACCATAAGCTATACCCGACAGGCTACCCACCCCTTTTGAATCTTTACCAGCCAACGTATCATATTGATTCGTTATAATTTCTGGCGGAACAAATACCGACTGCTCTTTACCTGTCGAAGCATCCACAATATGCAAGCCGCCATCCATTGACCCATAAACTGTATATTCTTTACGTGTATCCGCAACATTACTAGAAGTTACTGTTGACTCTTTTGTTACCATGAGCGGCGTTGAATGCACCACCCCACCAAGGAATCTATATGGGCTAGCCGGATTTACTGCGAGCGTATTAATTTCTGTAGAAGTTAAAGTTGTCTGTGTCGCGGCTGCAGGAAATACAGTTTGATAACCCATATAATTCAACAAAGCTAGGCGCTGGTTAATTGTGTAAGTCCCGCTCAGAGCATCTGTACCAGTAGTATTCGTTGCCAGATTTGTCTTAGTCACTTTTTTTAAAGAACTGCCATCTAAGATGTAGACTTTACGCTCACTATCTTTATTGCTGATTGAGTCTGCTTCAGCCAAAGCTGTAGATGGAACAGGAATTTTATTCCATGCACCACCACTATTAATTAATGAATGGTCAGAGCCAGAAGCCGCGGTAGACCATAAATCTTTTGCAGATGAGTTAATAACCTGCTGATTGTTTTCAACTTTATAAATTGCATTATTACTGCTGTCTTTCAGCGTACCGTCAAGAATTTTATATTTCTTTAAATTCCCAGCCCATGTACGAAAGGTAGAATCTTCCATAGGCATAATCATTGGGAAAAAACCTTCAGTCATAGATTTTGTCTGATCTAAAGGATCACGCGGTACAGATATGGAACCTAGGCTAGATGGGGTGAAACTAACTTCTACATCCGATACAAATTTAATAATACTGTTTTTAATGTCATCCGCATTTTCGGCATAGTAGAAACCTCCGTCTCCATATTCAGCTCCGCCCCATTTACATGCATTGTATGCATCTGGGTTATAATTTGATTTTGTAGGATCATTCACCGCTTCGCAGTTATAACTACCATCTCCATTTTCTGGAATACCGGCGAAAGAAGAACCAAAACCAACCACTGCAGTTTTAATTTTCATATTGGCAGGGTTTTTGGTTGGGTCAAGAATCTTTTTTGAGTATGCCCCAATATATTCCCAACCTCCTGTTTCACCCGAAAATAGGTTAGATTTTAAAGCAGGGGAAACCAATACACTCCCGGTTGGTTTTGCAGAAAAACCATACGTTCCTGCTGGACTACCAGAGGCTAGAGTGGTGGTGAGCGTGTCATTCATAATCGCTCTTGCCATACTGTCTTTAGTCGAGTTAGGTGCACCATCGGTTAAGAAGTAAATACCGTTACCATTACAACTACCCTCTGAACCACCTATATTGTATTTTGTGCCTGCTGCATTTTTGGTATCATTAGCGGAATAGGAAATACCACCACTTAAATTGTCAGTATAGGGGTTGCCAGAAGCCGTAAGAGCCGATTCCGTCAAAGCAAAAGGGTTAGTTCGGTAAGTCACTAAGTTACGAAAATCAGTATTTTGATCCCACGCTGCAGCAGCAACAGGCTCAATATCCATAGGTAGATTATCTACTTTCATCCAGCCGCCATAACGCCAACCCGATGGAAATTTTGAATATAACTGCCAATTATCATCTACGGTGCCCATTCTAGTGATAAACTCTGTTTTAGCTACCGAATTATCCTTAATTCGAATCCAGCCCCCGTTACCATTAGGCTTATAAACATTATCAATCGTATCATTATGTACAGCTTTTCCATTACGGTACGGCCAAGAATTGATACATTGCTTAACATTATTGGTCCCCCCCAAGGCGTTCGTTGGCGTGGTCCCCAATTCAACACAAATAAAATACGCTTGATCATCTTGATCACTAGTACTAGTTCTTCGTCTTAGTTGAGTTGCACCATCATATACATAATTAATATAATTGGTGGACAGACTGTTTGGGCGAGTTTGAGTTCCCATCATATAAGCAGCAGCTTCAGCATAAGCATGTGCAGTTGGGGTTCCGCTGGATGCTTTCTTAATGTCTTGCGGTGGATTTTTTGATGAGTAACGTTGTTTACTGGCAGTAAAGTTTTGAGTTTTACCGGATCCTACGTTATCTGTCACACTCTCAGTGTCAGCGTTAGAACCATCTTGTTTTGTTTTTGTATCTAAAGACTGAAACTGGGCAATCGCCTGAATGAGCCTTAATCGATGTGCTCTCCCAACCGCATCCTTAGTCAGGGCTACGTTTGGTACGAGAATATTACCTGAGTGCCCATCGACAAATTGAACATTACTACTCGCCGAACCCACTTTAAGTGAGGTTTGGGTAGAAAAGTGTCCCAAACCAATACTCACATCCGATAAGCTATCTTCATCTGCCAACAAGGTAATAATGGCATCTTTCAAGCGAGATAAACGGTCAAACTTACCTGTATTGCTTTCCACTAAATTACCATTACTATCGACTGTCGCTGTTCCACAACCACGCACATAGTAAGGTACAGTGGTACCGTTTACGATGACTGCTTTATAAAATGAGGTTTTAGTCCTTGTAGGGTTGGTAATCAAGGTGCCATTTACCCTCACTTGAGTACGGGTATCTATCGCATCATATTGGTACTCACGCATATTCCCCGCTTTATTCCCACCAGACTCATGTACTTCCTGTTGAGCACATAAGGTACTATCCACATCCCCAGGGCTACCATAAGCATTATTTTTCGGCAGTACTAGAGAACTAATCCCCATACTTCCTGATGTATCCAGCATTAACAGAATAGACGTTTTTCCAGTCGTATTTCCTCTATACAGGCTCAAGTCACTTGCAAGGACTGCTGTACTTGTTGGTACCGCCATCACTGGAAGCAAGGCCATCATTATTACAAGGGGTTTTAATCTCATTTCTCTTCTCCCAATCTTCCAGTGCTTAATTTTTTGCTTCGGTTAAACGGACTACATATTCTGCAACTTGCGTATTCAGCGGTACACCCAGCTGATTTAAACATTCATGCAAGGTTTCAACCTTAACTTGGCCTACAGAACTATTTGCACGATTCTTCAATAGCAAATCATCCATTACACGCCCTCTCAAACATGTATTCATATCCGACAAAGTTACAGACGGCGCCATAGCAGGAGCAAACGATGTTGCAACCACACGAATACGCTTAGTATCTACATCCGCTTTTAAATCTGTATTTTTATTGGTTAATTCAAATTTGCGCATTTCCACTGCTGGATCATCTGGATTAACAACAGAAACCTGCGTCACAATTGCTTTACGGCTGATAGAAAACATTGTTGCTGGATTACAAACCGCATCAATATCTCCAGAAAGCGCAGCGCTTACACCTGTAGCGGCAGTCGCCGAAGCACGCTCAATAATTCGAAAGTCGCCAAGATTAAAGAACATGTTATTTTTAGCCGCACTGCTTTCTATTTCTGTTGGTTTAAAACAAAACTGCAGCTCCTTACCTTGGTTGCCATCTAATAAAACTTGTCCAATTGGTGTACCCGCTAAATTCGTGCTTTCATTGGCATTAAAGTTTTTTTCTAAATGATCCAATGCCACGTCAGAAGTTTGCATTAATAAGGTTTGTACCTGAGCATTTGTCGCGAGCTTTAAGCTAAAAATACTGTTGCGGATAGCATACAAGCCAACAACAGTAATCAATATCAACAAAATCAATACTGTAATAAGGGTTACACCCTGCTGGTGTTTAGAATGATTTATCATTAAATATCCCCCAATCCACCATTACGGATTGCAATTGTTGTGGTGTAAACCTGACGCATGTAACCGTCTTTTGTCGCAGAAATCGCCTGATCTAAAACTTTGAATTCTGTTTTTTCAGCCATTGCGACCTTTTCTGAAGAACGTACAAGCCAGCCTAAATTCACACCAATTACCGCTGGGCGCGGCAATGTCGTAATTGCTTTATAGTCATTCACACCTAAAGTACGTGTAGTACCATTGGTATTACGAACAACCAATTGCACTCGCATATACTCAATATTTTTTGCAATAATTTCGCCAGCATTTGCTGCATAATTTGCTGTCAGTGTATTTACAGCATTAATAGTTTGAGACTCATAAGTTTGTGGAACAGTTTCTCCATCTGCAAGAAACATACTTGAGGAGCAATTCAAGTTTGCTTCACTTTTAGAACTATCCTTACTAATGTAATAACGCTCAATGACATACCAGCCTTTGGCATAAGTTGTACTTGTTTTTATTGGCCCTCGTACTTTTTTACCATCACATGTAAAAGTATCCATAGGTGCTTGATACATAATGACCAGCTGATCACTTTTTGGATAAGTATTAAATGCGCTGTCATTATTTACACTTGCTGACAATAAATTATCGCCAGACAGTAATGCTGTGCCAATTTTCAAACCTTTTAAATTACCATCTGCCGGAGGGGTAGCAGTACTGCTTGTTTGATTGCTTAATACAATACCGCCATACAATGACGCATCATTAATAATTCCAGCATTGCCGTGGTTCGCCAAACGAATATTCTTCGTGACGTAGTTGATCCCAAATAAACCACTATCTTGCAAAGATGCGGCCGAGGATTGAATCCGATAGTTTTGCTGCCCACTTATAAGCATTTGAATTGCTACGGCCACCAAGATCAGACCGAGTGTAATCGCAACCATTAATTCAATAAGCGTGAAACCTGCCTGTTTAAACACTTTCATTAATATGCCTCCAGCACCAAGCAACTAGAATCATCTGCATATTTTCCATCTGTTTTTAAACATGCATTTTGAACTGCGGGAGCATCTGGAGTAGCTTTAGCATCAGTAATTGGCTGAGTTTCCCCCCAAGCCGCGATTAAACATAATCGCTCCTGACTTGCCGAAGTATTTAAACAATTAATTACCCCAACTTCCATCCCTTTTGATACCGCAACATCACTGTATTGTTTTAAGTCATAAAGCGCCTGATTCACGGCATTGCAGCCACTATCACAATTAGGCAACGCACTTGGAATAGCGGCCTTGTAATTACCTGTCGGATTTAATCTTACTTTTTCTGCAAGCCCATTCAGCAAAATAAGCGCATCAGCCCTTTTAATCGATTCTTCAGTCGCAGCCGTAGCTCTAACTTGCAGCGCAGCATAGCCTAAAATTGCTATAGCAAGAATCAGCATCGCAACTAAAACCTCCATCAACCCAACGCCTTTTTGGCTGGAAACACTTATCATGAGCAAGCTCCTCCTTGTGCAATTTCAACTGTTCCAGGAATACCAACTGTTAATACATATGACCCAGCAGAAGAACAAAAAGTAATTGTTTTGGAAGCACTTAAATTTCCCCGAGCCGAAAAAACAAAACTATCATCTGAAGTGCTTTTTAAATTTATTTTTTTCTCAACATTTACAATAAGAACGCTATCTTTTTTAAGGGAAGTTGTCATGCTGGTTGAATAATTTGTTAATGCTGCCCCACATCCAGCTTCTGTTACCGCAACAGCTGACTTATTTATTGAAGTACAAACCACAGTTTCATTTCGATTCAACATGGCGCGGCTTCTAGCTTCTTTTAATGTATCCCTCATGTTATAAGCTGTTGTTTTAAGATTTTGCTTAATTATCAAATTCCCAAAAGAAGGCGCCGCCATCATCGCCACAATCGCCAGCACCGCAATGGTGACCATCAATTCAATTAAGGTAAATCCCTGACTTTTTCGCATGCTCTCCCCCTAGGCAAAAATGTTGGCCCAGTTAAAATCATACTTATTAAAGTTACAAAACCCACACAGAACAGATAAAAGGCATAAAAAAGCAGATAACCGTCATACAAGGGTTATCTGCCTCTTTTTAATCATTTTTTAAAGTGTTATGTACTTCGCAGTTTAAGCTTGTGTTACAGGAATACGTAACTCTTTGGGCAAACTAAAGGTAATGTTTTCTTCACGGCCTGCCAGCTCTTCAGGTGCAGTTGCCCCCCAGTCCTGCAAACGGTGAATCACTTGTTTAATTAAAATTTCTGGAGCAGAGGCGCCTGCAGTTACACCAATCTTTGTATTCGGTTGAAACCATGCTTGCTCCAACTCGTCTGCATTATCCACCAAGTAGGCGCGTTTCCCCATACGTTCAGCCAACTCTCGCAAACGGTTAGAATTAGATGAATTTGGCGAACCCACCACCAACACCACATCACATTGATTGGCCAAGTCACGCACTGCATCCTGACGGTTTTGAGTAGCATAACAAATATCGTCTTTACGTGGCCCTTGAATATTCGGATATTTTTGGCGCAAGGCATCAATCACTTTGGCAGTATCATCAATCGACAAAGTAGTTTGTGTCACAAAAGCCACTTTATCTGGATGCTGAACCGCAAGTGCAGCCACATCATCTTCATCTTCTACCAAATAAATTTCGCCGCCATTTTTCTTGTCGTACTGACCCATCGTCCCTTCAACTTCGGGGTGTCCTTCGTGACCAATTAAAATCGCCTCTGTGCCTTCACGCGCATATTTGGTGACTTCAATATGTACTTTGGTGACCAACGGACAAGTCGCATCAAATACTTTTAAGCCGCGACGCTCCGCTTCTTGCTGCACCGCTTTAGATACGCCATGCGCACTAAAAATCACGATATTGTCATCTGGCACTTCATCTAGCTCATCGACAAAAATTGCACCGCGTTGGCGTAAGTCATCTACCACAAATTTATTATGTACCACTTCGTGACGTACATATATAGGGGGGTTAAAACACTCAAGGGCACGATTTACAATCGCAATTGCTCGGTCTACACCTGCACAAAAACCACGTGGATTCGCCAATACAATTTCCATAGAACCCTCTATGTTGAAGTTAAATAGGTCGGATGTTTAAAAAATTATGCCAACAAAAGCCATCTTGGCTATTTTGTTTAAGGGGCGTCTACTCTAAAATAGAGAAGATATTTTATCATATCAGGAAAAATATCATGTCGGGTCTATTGTTTGTCGTTTCTGCCGCTTCAGGAACAGGCAAAACATCCCTTGTTAAAGCCCTGCTTGAGCGTGTGAATAATTTACACGTTTCAGTCTCTCACACAACACGTGGTCAGCGTCCCGGCGAACTCGATGGTGTGCATTATCACTTCACACAAAAACAAGATTTTATCGACTTGGTAGAACAAGGCGGTTTTATTGAGTATGCAGAAGTATTTGGCAATTATTACGGCACCGCGCAAGCAACAGTTAAAGAGCAGTTAGCCAAAGGTCACGATGTATTGCTTGAAATTGACTGGCAAGGTGCTCAACAAGTACGCAATCTTTTTCCTGAATCGAAGCAAATTTTTATTCTTCCACCAAGCCAGTTTGATTTACGTGAGCGCTTGTCTAACCGTGGCACCGATACAGTCGATGTGATTGAGCATCGTTTGGGCTGCGCAGTTGAAGACATGCAGCAATATGTCAATTTTGACTATGTAATTATTAATGATGACTTTAATAAAGCCCTGCACGATTTAGAAGCAGTGATTATTGCCAACCGTTTGGTGACGGCGCAGCAGGCACATCGTCATCAAGCCTTGATTGAAAAGTTAATTAGCCCGCCAAGCGCGTGATTAAAACTTGAGTCTATAAGCAAAGCACCTTATACTGCACAGTCTGTTTAAATTTATTATTCGAACGAGAATTCTTATGGCACGCGTTACCGTTGAAGATTGTTTAGACCATGTAGACAACCGCTTTGAGCTTGTACTAGTGGCAAGCAAGCGCGCGCGTCAATTGGCACGTCAAGGCATAGAACCTACCGTTGAGTGGGACAATGACAAACCTACCGTTGTTGCTTTACGTGAAATTGCAGAAGGTCACGTTTCTAAAGATATTTTGAAACAACGTGATCAAGACTATCAAACTTCGAGTCTTGACCTTGCACTTTCTGCAAATAATTTGAATTTAGATGGTTTTTCTTTCCAATAAGAGATCGTCACTGAAAAAGCCTAGTTTTAAACTAGGCTTTTTTTGTTATGTGACTTTTATATTTATGCCAGAACGGTTATAACATAAGGGTTAGCCATGCAACTTGAATCGGCTTGATCCTGGTTAAAGTAAAAGACAAGCAAGCGATACAATTTGCATTTGATCAAAGCTTTCATGGTTTTATTTGTAAGAATTTCAGTTTTAAAGGTGTTTTATGCCAGGCCCACAGGTCAGTCAAGCCAAGCAGCAGTTAGAGATCATTATCGACGCGTATTTAAATCAAAGCGATGTTGAACGTGTGCTTGCGGCCTGTGATTATGCAGATATTGCCCATGACGGGATTGTACGTAAAAGTGGCGAACCTTATATTTTGCATCCGATTGCGGTCAGCTGTATTCTGGCGCATATGCGTCTTGACCCTGAAACGCTAATGGCTGCCTTGCTGCATGATGTGATTGAAGACACCGAGTTTAACAAAGACGATATTACTGAGACATTTGGTTTTACTGTAGCCGAGCTGGTCGATGGCGTGACCAAACTGAGTCATTCCAGCGATAAAGAATATAATAAAGCCGCTTCATTCCGGAAAATTCTGCAAGCCACCTTACAAGATCCACGTGTCATTATTGTGAAACTGGCCGACCGTTATCACAACATGACCACTTTGGACGCACTGCGTCCCGACAAACGCGCGCGTATTGCCCGCGAAACCTTTGAAATTTTTGTTCCAATGGCACGTATTGTCGGTATGAACGAAATGGCCGATAACCTGGAACATCTTTGTTATCAGAATCTAGATCTGGATATGTATAACAATGTGCAGGCTGCCCTGCTGGAAACCAAGCCAAAACGCTGTGAATATCAGGCCAAATGGGAAAAGAACCTGACTGAACTGCTGCAACAGAATGCCATTCAGGGCCGGATTAAGAAGAAGAATAATAATATTGAGCTACTGCGCCACTTCGTTAAAAATGATATCGATCTACAAGAATTAACTCATAGCCATGCTTTTGAAATTATTTTACAGAGCATCGCGGACTGTGACCGACTGGCAGAAATCCTGACACAAAGTTTTAAAATCCAGAGTTATGAAGATCATATCCGCCGCCCATTACCGGGAGGCAACCAGTCCTTGATGATGCGCCTGAAAGGCGAAAAGACCACTTTGTCTTTGACTATTCAAACCGAACTCATGCGTAAAGCGGCACGTTTTGGCGTTGTACTCGGTGAAAGTGCGCCGCAAGCCTGCCGCTCTGCGATTCAGGCCTCGATGCAAAATCTGAATGTTCTGGTCGATGGTGAATGTGCCAAAACCACTTTCAGTGAACTACTGGATTATCTGCACCAAGAAAAAATCTGGGTCTATACTCCGCACGGCCATTTACATGAATTGCCGCAAGGTGCCACGGCGGTCGACTTTGCTTATGCCGCGAGTTTATTCCTGGGCAACCATGCGGTGGGTGCAAAAATTAATAATGAGACCAAACCACTGTCGACTCCTCTAGTCAGTGGTCAGGTGGTCGAAATTATTACCGATGTCCTTGCGACTCCGAACCCAGATTGGCTCAGTTTTATTAATACCCAGAAAGCTCGTCGTGCTATTCAGAATATTCTGCGTGATCAGGACCCAGACGAACAGCGTCTGGTCGGGCAACAGGCTCTCAATCGTGCACTGAAACTCTTCCATCGTTCCATTCGTGATCTGACGGAAGCAGACTGGAAAAATCTTTTGGAATGGCGCCATGTTTCCAGCAAGGAACAGCTATTTGAACAGATTGCAGTCGGTGATTTATTACCGCAACTGGTGGCCAACCATTTATTTGCCCAAGATCAGCATCAGAATATTGCCAGCTCAGACCGTCTGATTCAGGGAACGGAAGGTGTCGATGTCAAATATGCACATTGCTGCAATCCTGTGCTGGGTGATCCAATTCAGGGGCATTTGACCCGTCGCGGTCTGATTGTGCATCGTGCGCGCTGCCATAACCTGCTGCATGAACAGCATCAGCATCCAGAAAATATCATGTTGTTGCAGTGGACCTCTGATGATCTGGAAGATATCAGCTTTACTGCCTATCTCAGCATTGACCTGAACATGAATGACGAGCAGATTTCCGACCTGATTTACCAATGTCGTAAAGCGCATTCCGGGGTGGAAATGGTGCGCACTCAGGATGACAAAACTTACGTCAATATCGTGGTGCATAACCGTAAACAGATTGCACAGATTATCCGGGATTTACGCATGTATTTCGGTTTCCCGCGAATTATCCGTCTGGCACAGCCCGTTGTTTTCAGTGAAGCCTCTAAAGCGAGTTAATCATTTAAAACGATAGTGCTTTGATCGGCCGAATTGATCGAATATGATGTATGTCGATGATAAAAGGAGAAATTAATGTCCCGCCAAGTAATCCATACTGAAAATGCCCCTGCTGCGATTGGCACTTATTCGCAAGCCATTTTAGTGGGTGATACCTTATATCTATCAGGTCAAATTGGCCTGGATCCTTATAGTATGGAACTGGTTGAAGGCATTGAAGCGCAAATTCGCCGGGTGTTTGATAACTTAAAAGCAGTCTGTGAAGCCGCCGGTGGTTCTTTGGCAGATATCGCCAAACTGAATATTTTCTTGACCGATTTGTCTCACTTTCAACTCGTGAACCAGATTATGGGCGAGTATTTTGCCCAGCCTTATCCAGCACGTGCCGCTTTAGGTGTCGCCAGCCTGCCTAAAGATGCTTTGGTTGAAATGGATGGTATTGTCATCATTAATCAATAAGTTATAAAAACCACTTAATTCCCGCCCTGCAATATCTCATTCTAAATCACAAATCACTCTTGTGCGGAAATCTAAGCAGTACTTGGATTTCCGCTCAGGCAGTGATTTTTTATCTAAATCATCAATCATGATAAAAGCTATTTCAAATGATTTTTATTGACAAACGATAACAATTATCAATAATATTACTTATCTTATTCAATCACTGTGGTTGTGTCCTATGTACGTTTGTCTATGCCGTGGCATTACAGATCAAGACATTAAAGATGCTATTGCAAATGGCGCTGAAAGTTATCGTGATGTCCGCGATATGTTGGACTTGGGAACTTGCTGTGGCCGCTGTGCACCAGAAGCCCGTATGATCATCAGTGATGAAGTTTCACAAATTGCAGCACGGCTGGCAGTTGCAGCATAAATTAAAAATATTTCTCCTTATAAGCATAATGAAAAACAATGATCTTCGATCATTACTCCTCCCCCGCCTTTGACTCTGGCGGGTTTTTATTGCCACTCATCTGAGTCTGGATCGATTCGATGTCGATTTTCATTTGCTGTTCCTTGACATCCTCACCTCTCTAAATAGAGCTGATTCCTCCTGCGAGACGCTTATGCCCAAGCGCAAGTATGTTCTTAGCACTATTCAAGTCCCGATCCAGAACACTTGAACAGTTTTCACATTCCCATACTCTTATTCGCAAATCTGCTCTACCTTTCGGACTGCTTGCAGTGACCTCACCACAGCATGAACACATTTGGGTTGTGAAACTTTCACTAACTTCTTCAAACCATACTCCTGCGTTCTCGCATTTATACTTGAGCATGGTCTTGAATGCTGAAAATCCGGTATCCAGAACAGACTTCGCCATCTTGGTTTTCACCAGTTTTTTCGCACTCAGATCGCCTACAACAATTAGTGCATTTTTCTTTATAAGCATTGTACTCGCTTTGTGCAAATGGTCTTTACGACAGTTTGCAATCTTGGCGTGTAATGCACGGACCCGTTTTCTATTTTTCGCTCGTTGAGCAATCCCTAATTTCTGTTCATATTGACGGTAGAACTTGGGATTTGAAATTATCGTACCATCCGAACAAGTGGCTATATCCTTTAAGCCCAGATCAATCCCAATCAAATTAGTCGCAGTCGATTTCTCAATTTTAGGGCTATTCACAACTAAGCAGACATACCAGCGGCCACGCGCATCCTCGACAAACGAACCAGTCTTGATACTGTAATTTGACAGTCCATAGCTATCCCATATTTTAAACTGATGCTTGCCATACTGGATATGGCCATCAGCATACTTGATTGCTACTTTCTTAAAGGGTATCCAACCTAGTGATCTTCTGGCTGATTTCTTATGACTGACCCGCCATCTTAGTTTGGTCTTCTTGAATTGCTTTCTGCGTATGACTAATTCTTCGGTAATAGCCTGAATGGTTTGACTATGTAACCCACAAAGCCTAGATGTACCTTTCGTATATTCAGCAATATCGTAAGCACTGAGAAATTCACCTTTTCTTTTAAGGTGTTTAAAGCTTAAATCATTGACATAATTCCAGACGAAATTCACTTCAGATGCTAATTGCTCTAATATCTTGGAATGTTTATCTTTAATGCGTAATTTAAGTGTTTTCATGCGATTATTTTATCAATGAAAATAACCAATAGAATATCCAAAGTTAAAAATGTTAATTTGAAACGACATTTCATGTCGTATGGCTTAGGTCACTCATTTATATCCCTGCCTTGAAAACGAGGTTTTACGTTTGATTTGATAAATTACTCGCCATTTGCCCCTGACTTGCTTTACTATCAGGATTAGAGCGCTTTCTTAGAAAGATAAAACAGGTCCAAATGGAGTTATGCGATGAAAGGCAATCGTGATGTGATTAATCAGCTCAATCAGGTGTTGTATCACCACTTAACTGCCATTAACCAGTATTTCCTGCATTCGCGCATGTTTAATGACTGGGGCATTGAGAAACTGGGCTCGGCAGAATATAAAGAATCCATTGTTCAGATGAAACATGCCGACAAAATTATTGAACGTATTTTATTTTTGGAAGGTCTGCCGAATTTACAGAATCTGGGCAAACTGTATATTGGTCAGCATACTCAAGAAGTGCTGCATTGTGATGTGCGCAAAGTTAAAGAAAATATTGAAGCCATCCAGAAAGCAGTCGCGCTGGCTGAAACCCAAATGGATTATGTAACGCGTGATCTGGTACAGGAAATCCTAGAGAAAGAAGAAAACTATCTGGATTGGACCACGACACAAATCGATCTGATCGAGAATATTGGCATCGAAAACTATATTCAAAGTCAGCTCTAAACTTAAAATTAAGCCCAAAAAGCCAGCATCTGCTGGCTTTTTTGTATTTAGCGAGGTACATCCTGCGTTAATTCTTCATAACTCATTTCAGTTTTCTGAATGGTCTTTAAGCGTTGCAGCTGGTGCTTGGCTTCCGCCTCATATCCATTAAAAGCTAAAAGTTTGGCATATTTGATCAGGTTATATTTAGTCGGATAACTCAAGACCATTTGTTCACCTTCCTGAATCTGTTCAGCAGACGCTTTGCTATAAGGATTCAGACGAATCCAGGCAATACGATGATTAAACTCAGTCAGTAGATAAATTGGTTTTTCATTGGTGATTTTTTCCGGCTGTTTTTCATAACGAATACTTTGCCCGAGTTTTGGTACTGCAACATCATAATCGCGATAAATCACAATTAATAGAAGTAACCCAACAGAAAAAATGAATTTCATACCAATTGATGGCATAACCACTTTTTTAGTTTTTGGACTTTGTGCCAGAACCGTACCCAGAATAAAACCTACTGGCAACAGGAAATAGGCATAATGCTGTGGAAACTCAAACATGGCATGTGTGACAAATGCTCCAATCATCAAAATTCCAATGACAGACTCTGGCGTATTGACCCAGCGTTGCAACTGATAGCCCAAATAACCAAAGTAGGCCAAGAAAGGCAGACCGATGATTAATCCATTCCAGAGCAAAAAGTCCAGAATAAAATTATGTGAACTACGAATCCAGACCGGACCTTGCACCGTATCACTAATCGAGACAAAAGCGACACTGGTCTGATACCAGCCATAGCCAAACCATGGCTGCGCCTGAATGGCTGCCAGCATCTGCTGCCAGATTGCGAGGCGTGACATATCACCGGTAGCACGCGCTACTACATCTCGGCTTTGGACTACGTCCGTATTCATCACCTGTGCAGCCAGCTGACTGAGTAATGGAAAAGCCACAATACAGCAAATAAAGAAGATGAACCAAGCGGTGCTGTAAACCCATTTCAGGTGAATAATGCCTTTATATTGGTAGAACGCTAAATACAGCATGATGGCGGTTGCAGCGACCCATGCAGTACGCGACTGACTTAACGCCACTCCCATGACAATCACAGCAGCGCAGGCAAACAACCATTTGGTCTGGATTTTTTTCTTTTCATAGAGGTACAAACAGCTCATCAATGCCATGACTAAAAAAGTTGCCATATTATTGGGCTGGGCGAAGTTGGCATAGGGCCGCTGATTGCCACTGATATTCACCATGCCTGGCAATATTGAGTCAAGATTTATCCACTGACATAGAGCAATTAATCCTGTAATGGTGCCTGACACCAAGAATACATAGCTTAAATGGGTAAAGGTTTCTTCTCGGCTATTGTTTCCTGTAGAAAAATTATAGCCAAGTACACTTGCCAGCCAAAAGCTAAAAACAAAAATAAAGCCCATCATGGCAGTGCTAAAGAAAAATACCTGTCCTGTCAGAAAATGTATCAGTGGTACACAGGCGAGTAGCAATAATGGCAGACTGAGAGCTGGAATTTTGAGTTTTTCTTTGAGGCAAATTGCAGCTAAAGCAAATAGTACAAAAAAGGCATATAGCTCACCCGTATATGTCACCCAAGGCCGATAATGAATGGGCATGAGCCATGCAAGGGAAATGAGAATTGCTGCTATTAGAGCGAGCATGAATTTCATGGAAATATCAAGCGGTAGAAGTTTGGCACATGATAAACAAAAAGCAGATTAAAGGGGAATCTGCTTTTTGTTTTGATCTTTCAAATACAAGTTAGTTCCACGGGCGAAGGTCGACGATTGCAAGTGGTTTACCCTGTGCATCAAGCAGTACCGTCATATCTATTTGACTTGCCTTTAGTGGTACAAATCCTACTGCTGTAGGTGAGTCGTCTAAAATTTTACGAACACTTAATGCCTCATTGTACTCATAAAGTTTTCTAATATTCAAAATATTTTTACCTAGCACAAGTGCTTTATTATCAAATTCAATATAACGATCTGGCATTTGTGATAATGACACTCCTCCAAGCACTTCCGTAAATAAATCAGCTTGACGCTTTTGAATATCTGTAGCCACCTCAACCATCACATATTGGGGTTTTAATAATGAGGGCTGTTTGTACTGTGGGTGTGCCTTTTCAATATTTTCATTGATGATTTCATTTTTACGCACAAGCTCAAAACGGTCTACATTATAAACAATCCAAGCTGGTCGCCCCTGCTCCAAACTATAAATACCATACATCAAAGCCGAAATCTGGATCAAAATAATGACAGTCAAATCAAATTTTAAGGTTTTTTTATGTTCTTTATAAACCAATAAACCTAATAAAGGTCCAACAATAATATCAATAGCAAATAACATTAAAATGATATAAGTTACACCAACAGCTTTTGCAAGTGGTGTAGGGTACCAACAGTAAAAAACAACCCCAAGCACCACTAGGGCAATGATAAAGGATAACGTTAGATGCTTGATAAAAAACTGAATACGCTTTGTCATAACCAATTACTTCATGTTTGGGGCTGATAGATCATCATGCTTTTTTAAAAATAGCGATGCAATATTATTACTTTGGTGTGTATCGATTTTTGATAAATCTTTGAATAAAGCCTTTTTATTATATAGTGCATTCGATACTTCAAAATAATAATTTGCTTTCACCCAATCTTGATTAAAGTAAAATATTTGTGCCATTTTAAATAAATTATAGTAGCTTGGTTGACTAACTACATAGTGCTCAAATGAATCTAATTTGTCTTCAGCATACTGTTTATCCACTTTTGCAACAATAAACTCAGCTCGATCTGCAAACTGTGAAAAAATGACTGATTGCTTATTTTGTGATTGACCTGTATTTTCCATACCTGATGCATAGCCCAGATTCGTCAACCATTGATCATATTGTTGAAATATTAAAGCGTAAAATATAATTGAAAATAAAAAAGTTACTTGCTTTAATTTTTCATTGATTGAGATTGTATTGACATTGCAATTTATCAATAATACTCCAACAAAGAACCCCAAAGGGAATAAGAAATAGCTATAATATAGTGGATATTCAAGCTGAGCATGCACCAATATACATAGCATCATTATAAATACATAAAGTTCATCTGTTGTTTTAATATTACAAATAATCACCTTGATTAAGTACAAACTATAAAAAATCAAAAGAATACCGAATGGAATGCCTACCCATAGTATTAAATCAATCATAATATTATGTGCACTTGAGAGATTGCCTTCATTTTTAAACAGCAGTACACCTTGAAGCTGAGCAATCGTAGTTTGATACCATCCATAGCCAAGCCAAGGCTGCTGTTGGATGGCATAGATCATATGCTTCCACATTTCAATACGCGCAAAACCACCATTAATACGATCTTCTAAAGGTACAGGTATAACCAAATTAAAATATTGTGCGATCTGTGCATTAAATATAAAAATTAGCGCATATGAACAGAAGAAAAACGATAGTAAATAATGTGTTGTTCTTTTTTTGAAACGAATTTTTTTAAATAGATATCTAAACAACAGTACAATCAAAATAATCCAAGTTGTTCTAGATTGCGTCAAAGCAAGTGCAAGAAATTGTAAAAAGAGTATAGGGATATATATAAAACATTTGTATTTAAGCTGTTCATATAAAAACACAACACTACAAATACTCAGCATCAAAAGTGTTGCCAAATGATTCGGCTGACCTAAATTTGCATAAGGTCGATTGTGAATTAAATTTAAGATACAAGGATGAGAAATTTGCAACCATTGCGCAATGGCGAATAGACTACTAATCAATCCAATAAGCGTATAAAAATACGCAATATATTGAATAATTTTATTTTTATCAGCCAAGTGATGGCTATTATAGCCATATAAAACAGTGGCTACAAAAGCAAAAATGAAAATAAAACTCAAAAATGCCGTAGAAAAATAATATACCTGCCCAAAAGTAAATTGGACTAAAGGAATGAAACATATACAAAGAATAGGAATAGTAATTTTAGGCAGTTTAACTTCTTTTTTATAAAATAAGCTAAAAGATAAAATTAGACCCAAAAACCATAAAAAATCTTGCGAAGATGAAGTCCATGGAAACGCAGATAGGCCTATAAAGTAAGATAACCCAAAACAAAGAAAAATTATAAAAATTATAATACTCATATTAACTTTATTCTAAAAAAAGCTGACCGAAGTCAGCTTTTGATTCTTAATATTTTAGAATGTTCCAGCAGTTTGAGAAACACGGCATGTTGCTGGAAGATATTTTTGCATTGCTGCAAGCTCTGTTGATACAGGACCACAGCTCCACTCTTTAATTAAAGCACCAGCAGCTGTATTAGTTGCTGGAGAAACGGTTGAAATAGTTAAATTAGAACCGTTAGCTAATTTAGGTGTCATGTAGATATATTTACCACTTGCTCCTTTTAAAGAAGGATCCGTAGTTAACAATACTTGAATTTGACCAACTGCCATTCCAGTAGAAGAAACTTTGATTGTTTGTACATATTTAGTGGCTGCAGTAGCTGCTGCCGTACCTGAGCCCTGTTCACACCCCCATAAAGCATCTGTACCTGATGGGATTGAACCTGAATCAACGGCTTCCGTTACTGCTGTACGACAAGAAGAAGCAGCTAAAATACCTTCAGATACTTTTGCACGAACTGTATAATCTTGGTATGCAGGAAGTGCAACTGCAGCAAGAATACCGATAATTGCTACAACAATCATTAATTCAATAAGGGTAAAACCCTTTTGTACTGTATTCATAACATTCTCCACAAATGTTTTTGTTTATTTATAAGCCTAAAGAAAGAGCTCATTTAGCTTAATTTTATATTTAGCACTAAGTATGCCAAGTTTTATTATAATAAAATTAAGAGAAAAAACAGCAATTTAAAAAAATATTTTTATTTTTGTAATTATTGTATTTTCTTTTGTGTAACTAACTGACAAAAATTGTCAGTTAATTGACATAGTTCACCCTAATATAATGGGTTTATTTCCTAATTCATTCTTTAAATCATCTATTTTTCGATCATAATATTGATCTAATACGTGTCCAATCTCTTTTACGCCTTCAATTACACCTTCTTTAAATTTCTTTTGCTTTAATTGCTGAATGATATTTTGGCAAATCTGATCCCAAACTTCTTGAGTTGTCGCCTGTTTGATGCCTCGATCAATCACGATTTCAACCTTATGTTCGCAAAGGTTTAAGTAGAGAAGTACACCACTGTTATATTCGGTGTCCCAAACGCCCAGTTCAGCAAACAACTGACGGGCACGACACAACGTATCCTGATAATAGGCCGATCGTGAAGGTAAACAGCCTTCAATCACTACCTGAATTTCCCCCACATGCCCATGCTCAGCTTCTTCAACAGCTAATGCAATTACATGCTGATCTTGCTTAGAGAAAAACCGCTTGGTTGCTGGCATATAAAAGAAATGCTTGAACCATCGCTTAAAACTCGGCTGTGCATATTCTTCCAGCTTCGGTTGTGTGACAATTTCTGTTGTATCTGTAGTTGTTACCATGAGCCTGATGCTCCTCCCCCACCAAAACCGCCACCGCCACCGCCGAAGCCGCCGCCGCCAAAACCACCTCGACCGCTACCGCCGCCTCGGCCGCCACCGGCTAAAAAGGCATGTAATATCAGCTGGGCTATAGAAGTTATCAATAAAAAGAAAATACCTGTACCAATCATTAAACTTGCAAGCAAACCCATGCCATTGACCAGACCGGCAGCTGTACCTGCAACTGCGGCAGTCGCAGCGCTCAGTTTTCTGCCGAAAATCATGGAACCCACGACACCTGCGACAATAATAAACAGCACACTACTGAACGTTGCCTTGCTGGCTTTTTGTGCCTGATAAGCCTGTTCCTGACGTTCTTTAAGCTCATCGGCCGCCTGTGCTGCAATTTCAGGATCCAGATTTAAAATCCGTTCTATTTCAGTCAGACCTGCAGCAATCCCTTGCGCATACTGCCCTTGCTTAAAATACGGTGTGATGGTGTCATGAATAATCCGGCCTGCCACGATATCGGGCAGCACCCCTTCCAGACCATAACCAGTCAGAATTTGTATACGGCGATCATTGATAGCAATGGTCATGAGTAAACCATTATCGCGTTTGGCTGAACCGAGTTGCCAAGCGTCGGCCACGCGCATGGAATAATCAAAAATATCTTCCTGACCCGTGGTCGGAACAATCACGATACCAATCTGGCCTTTACCGGCATTATGCAAGTTTAAAATACGTTGGCTAATCGCCTGCTTCTCAGCTGAGCTGAGTAAATTTGCCTGATCAATCACCGGTTCATTCAGACTGGGTAAATCACGCTGAATTTGCCCTTCCGCCATATCATTGGCAATTTGTGGCTGCCGGGCAGAGTCTACTTCAATATCCGTTTGAGCTGTTTGAGGATTAGTTGCAGCCGGCTTTTGTAATATTTCACGCGCTACAATGACTTCTTCAGTATCCGTTGCTGTCGCAGTCTCACTCCAAGCCAGATTGCTCAGGCTCATTGTTAAACTGAGCAATAGCCCGATACAGAATTGTGCAGCCAGATTATGCCTCATTGCAGCCACCTTCTCTCTTCTGAAGTTTGATATTACTCAAAGGAAACCGTTGGAGCTTTTTGGGCACTTTGCTCAGCACTAAAGTTTGGTTTGGTATCCATACCAATTACTTTGGCGGTCATCACTTGCGGGAATTGACGCGCATAAGAGTTAAAGTCCTGAACCGTAGTGATGTAACGGTTACGTGCCACGGCGATTCTATTTTCAGTGCCTTCCAGTTGCACCTGCAAATCACGGAACTGCTGATTGGCTTTCAGGTCTGGATAGTTTTCAGTGACCGCCAATAAACGTGACAAAGCACTGGTCATTTGTGACTGTGCTTCCTGGTAACGCTGGAATAATTCGGGATTTTCCAGTAATTCCTGATCGACTTTGAGGCCTGCTACATTGGCACGTGCCTGAGTGACTTCTGTAAGTACCTGTTCTTCATGCGCGGCATAACCTTTTACGACATTCACCAGATTTGGCACTAGATCGGCACGACGCTGATACTGGTTCTGTACTTCAGACCAGGCTGCAGTCACTGCTTCATCTTTCACTTGCAAGGTGTTATAGCCACAGCCACTCAGGGTTAAGGTACTGGCCAGCATCAAAGCTATGAGAGATTGTTTTAATACACGCATGATGTCTCGTCCTCAATTCTTTATTGATATTTATATAATTAATTTGATTTTAAACAGTATTTTCTAAAGTTTTGTTACTTTTTATAATCTTTTTAATGCGTCCTATTTTAAGTTTGGAAATAATTAAAGATTAAAAAACCCGCCATAGCGGGTTCCTTAAATAATTACAGTGAATTTTTAACTGTTAGATATTCAGGTAATCCAGGATACCTTCTGCAGCCTGACGACCTTCCCAGATCGCAGTAACCACGAGGTCAGAACCACGCACCATGTCACCACCGGCGAAGATTTTCGGATTTGAAGTCTGGAATTTATATTGCTGCTGTTCAGCGGCAACGATACGACCTGAACCATCTAGATTAATACTTACATCAGCAAACCAGTCCGCAGGACTGGTACGGAAACCGAATGCCAATAGTACTGCATCCGCAGGCAAAATTTCTTCTGAACCTGGAATTGGTTCCGGACTACGGCGACCACGGCTATCTGGCTCACCTAGCTGAGTAGTAATAAATTTCACGCCAGTCACTTTGCCATTTTCACCGACAATCTCGATTGGCTGACGGTTGAATTGAAATTCTACCCCTTCTTCACGTGCATTTTGTACTTCACGGCGTGAACCCGGCATGTTTTCTTCATCACGACGATAAGCACAAGTTACTGTCTCAGCACCTTGACGAATCGAAGTCCGGTTACAGTCCATCGCTGTATCACCACCACCCAACACAATGACTTTTTTGCCTTGTACGCTGATGTATTCAGCCGGATCTTTTTCCCAGCCTTGGGTACGGTTGACATTGGCAATCAGGAAATCCAGTGCATCAACAACACCATTCAGATCTTCACCGGCAAAACCACCTTTCATATAAGTATAGGTGCCCATACCCATGAATACCGCATCATAATCCGCAAGTAACTGGTCGATGGTCACATCTGTACCAATCTCAGTATTCAGACGGAATTCCACCCCCATACCGGTGAAAATTTCACGGCGGCGTTTCATCACATCTTTTTCCATCTTGAATTCTGGAATACCGAAAGTCAGCAACCCCCCAATTTCTGGACGTTTATCAAAGACCACAGGTTTTACCCCGTTACGCACCAAAATATCCGCACAGCCAAGTCCTGCAGGACCTGCCCCGATAATCGCGACTTTTTTATTGGTCCATTGCACATTGGACATATCTGGACGCCAGCCCAAAGCAAAGGCGGTATCATTGATATATTTTTCAGCATTACCAATAGTCACCGCACCGAAACCGTCGTTCAGGGTACACGCCCCTTCACACAGACGGTCCTGCGGACAGACACGACCACAAACTTCCGGCAAAGTATTGGTCTGATGACACAGTTCAGCCGCCTGGAACAAACGGCCTTCAGACACCAGTTTTAACCAGTTTGGAATGTAGTTATGTACCGGACATTTCCACTCACAGTACGGGTTACCACAGCCTAGGCAGCGATGCGTCTGATTGGCTGCAATTTCCGCTGTATAAGGCTTATAAATTTCCACAAATTCTGCTTTGCGGACATCAATCTCTTTTTTCTCTGGATCTTGGCGTGCGACATCCAGGAATTGAAAGTCATTATTCAGGCGTTCTGCCATGTCTCTCTCCGTGGGTAGATGTAAGGGGTTCACAGTTGCCTTACATCTCCCTATGTTTCTGCAGTAGTGGAATTATTGTGGATCAGCTTGAGTTGTTTTTAACAGCGTTTGCAAGTTGGCTGCTTTTGGTTTTACCAACCAGAACTTGCGGCTGTAGAAGTCAAACTCATGGCGGATCTTGTACGCCCAAGCACTACCCGTTTCTTTAATATGTTCATCCAGAATACGACCCAGGAAGGCTTTATGCTCTTCCATCGCTTCGGTGGAAATACGGTTCAGCTCAATCAGCTCGTGGTTATAATGATCAACGAAGTCATTATCCAGATCAAGTACATAAGCAAAACCACCAGTCATACCCGCACCGAAGTTATGTCCGACTTTACCCAGCACTGTCACAATACCGCCGGTCATATATTCACAGCAGTGATCACCTGCACCTTCAATCACGGCAAATGCACCCGAGTTACGCACCGCAAAACGCTCGCCCGCTGTACCCGCGGCATATAACTTACCGCCAGTCGCACCGTATAAACAGGTGTTCCCAATAATCGCGGTATTTTGGGTCTGGAATGGTGAACCTTTTGGCGGGAAGATCGAGATGCGACCGCCAGCCATGCCTTTACCGACATAATCATTGGCATCGCCTTCTAGGCTGATATGCAGACCACCGGCATTCCAGACACCTAGTGACTGGCCTGCAGTACCATTCAGGTGAACTTTCACCGGATGGGCTTCCATGCTCAGGTTGCCATAGCGTTTTGCAATTTCACCAGACAGACGGGCACCAATCGAACGGTCACAGTTACCGATCGTGAAGCTATATTCACCGCCAGTTCCTGCTTCGATGGCAGGTAGAATCTCATCCACCATTTTTTCAGCCAGAATCCCTTTATCAAATGGTGCATTGCCCTGTACTTCGCAGTACTGTGCTTTACCTTCTGCAGCAGGATGTGATTCCAGTAATTTACTTAAATCAAGATGTGCATGCTTTGCAGTTTCACCCGGCAAGACTTCCAGCAGATCCGTACGGCCAATCAGGTCTTTCAGACTTGATACACCGAGTGCTGCCAGCCATTCACGGGTTTCTTCAGCAATAAAGGTGAAGAAGTTGATCAGCATTTGTGGCTCGCCAATATAATGCTCTTGACGTAAATGATCTTGCTGGGTTGCTACACCGGTTGCACAGTTATTCAAGTGGCAGATACGCAGGTATTTACAACCCAAGGCAATCATTGGAGTCGAACCAAAGCCGAAGCTTTCTGCACCCAGAATTGCTGCTTTGACAACATCCAGACCGGTTTTTAAACCGCCATCTGTTTGTACGCGAACTTTACCACGCAGGTCATTGACACGAAGGGCCTGATGCGCTTCAGAAAGACCCAGTTCCCACGGTGAACCTGCATGATGAATTGAAGAAAGTGGAGAAGCCGCTGTCCCGCCATCATAACCAGAAATGGTAATGAAATCGGCATACGCTTTCGCTACACCTGCCGCAATCGTACCGACACCCGGTTCAGAAACCAGCTTAACTGACACCATCGCCTGTGGGTTAACCTGTTTTAAATCAAAGATCAACTGTGATAAATCTTCAATTGAATAGATGTCATGATGCGGAGGTGGCGAAATCAGGGTAACGCCCGGCACAGAGTAACGTAAACGGGCAATCAGACCATTCACTTTACCACCCGGCAACTGACCACCTTCACCTGGTTTTGCACCTTGCGCGACTTTAATCTGGAGAACTTCTGCTGATGTTAAATAAGCAGGCGTTACACCAAAACGGCCCGATGCAATTTGTTTGATTTTCGAGTTACGGATGGTGCCGTAACGCGCTGGATCTTCACCGCCCTCACCCGAGTTTGAACGACCGCCAATCGTATTCATGGCAATCGCAATCGCTTCATGTGCTTCAGGTGACAGTGCACCCAAAGACATACCCGCAGAGTCAAAGCGAGGCAGGATCTCTTCCACAGATTCCACTTGTTCGACTGGAATCGAGTTGTCTGTTTTCAGTTTGAACAGGTCACGAATCGTCGCAATTGGACGCTTGTTCACCAGTTCCGCATATTCTTTAAAATCTGCGTAGTTCCCAGAACGTACTGCTTTATGTAGCGAGTTGATCACGTCCGGGTTAAAGGCATGGTATTCCTTGCCGAATACAAATTTCAGCAAGCCGCCCTGATCGATTGGTTTACGGTTTTTCCAGGCAATATCCGCCAACTGTTTCTGATCATTTTCAAGGTCGACAAAAGTGGCACCCTGAATACGGCTTGGCACACCGATGAAGCATTTACCCACCACTTCATTGGATAAGCCTACTGCTTCAAACAGCTGACCACCACGGTAAGAGGCAACCGTAGAAATACCCATTTTCGAAAGAACTTTCAATAAGCCTTTTTCAATCCCTTTACGGAAATTGTTTTGTGCATAAATCGGATCACCCAATAATTCGCCTTTCGCGACCAGATCATTGATCACGTCATAAGCTAGGTATGGGTAGATCGCAGTTGCACCAAAGCCAAGGAGTACCGAAAATTGGTGTGGATCACGAGCAAAACCGGTTTCAATAATCAGGTTAGCGTCAGTACGCAGTCCTGTATTGATCAAGTGATGATGCACCGCACCGGTGATCATGAAGGCATTGGCAGGCAAGTAACCTTCACGGATTTTCTTATCGGAAAGCACCAGCAAAGTTTTGCCATCACGAATGGCTTGCGCAGATTCTTCACAGATCCGTGCAATCGCTGCTTGTAGACCTTCGGTTTCAGCATAGTTCAGGTCGATATCTGCAATTTCATAACCGGCACGGCCCAGCGTACGGATCTGATGCATTTTCGAATTAGACAGTACAGGACTGGAAATGATCAAGCGGTCTGCATGCTCAGGCCCTTGTTCAAAGACGTTTTGTTCACGACCTAAACAGGTTTCCAGTGACATCACAATCGATTCACGTAACGGATCGATTGGCGGGTTGGTCACCTGTGCAAACTGCTGGCGGAAATAATCCGACACATGGCGCACCTGACGTGACAATACCGCCATTGGCGTATCATCACCCATTGAGCCAACCGCTTCCTGACCGCTTTCAGCAATCGGACGCAACAACTGGTCACGCTCTTCAAAGGTCACCATGAACATTTTTTGTGCCGCTTTCAGGCCATCGCCTTTTAAGCCTTGATCACATAAATATTCTTCCAGCTCTGGGCTACCTTGCAAACGCACAGAATTTTCACGTAACCATTCACGGTATGGACGCATACGTTTCAGATGATTATTGACATCTTGTGTATCCAGCACCTTGCCGGTTTGCGTGTCAATGACCAGCATTTGGCCGGGACCCACACGGCCTTTAGAAATCACATCTTCAGGTTGATAGCCCCAGACACCAATTTCAGATGCCAACGTGATATAACCATTTTTGGTAATCACCCAGCGCGCAGGACGCAGACCATTACGATCCAGCATACAAATCGCATGACGCCCATCCTGAATCACCAGACCTGCAGGACCATCCCAGGCTTCCATGTGTTTTGAGTTGAATTCATAGAATGCACGAAGATCAGCATCAAGTGTTTCCACGTTCTGCCAGGCAGGCGGAACCAGCATACGGAGTGCACGAAACAGATCCATACCACCGCCAACCAGAATCTCCAGCATGTTATCCAGGCTTGAAGAATCTGAACCGGTACGGTTCACAATTGGATTCAGTTCAGTTAAACCTGGTAATAAAGGATTTTCAAATTTTGGTACACGCGCCATGGCCCAGTTACGGTTCGCGGTAATAGTGTTGATTTCACCATTGTGCGCCAGGTAACGGAACGGTTGTGCCAACGGCCAGCGCGGTAAGGTATTGGTCGAGAAGCGCTGATGGAAGACCACAATATGCGATTCCAAACGTGGATCAGCCAGATCTGTATAAAAATCTGCGATCGCTTCCGGCATCATCAAGCCTTTATAGCTGATCACCGTTGAGCACAAAGTAGTGACATAGAAAGACGTATCATTCACCAACAGTTGTTCTGCACGACGGCGTGCCAGGAATAACTTACGGTTAAATTCAACCTCAGTCACACCCATTGGACAGTTAACAATAATCTGTTCAAATGCCGGCATCGATTGCAAGGCAATTTCACCCAGGGCATCGACATTGGTCGGAATCACACGCCACGCCAAAACGATTAAACCTTCAGCTTCGATCTCTTTGTTTAAAACCTGTTTGGCATGAGCAGCAAGCGCAGGATCAAGATTTAGGAATACTGAACCTACAGCAAAGACTTCACTTAAGGTGGTATCACTTAAGCGTTTTGCTTCTTCACGGAAGAATTTTTTCGGCATTGCCAAGAGCAGACCACAACCATCTCCCGTCTTGCCATCCGCGGCAATACCACCACGATGGGTCATACAACTCAAACTATGAATCGCGGTCTTGACGAGATCATGGCTAGCATCACCCTGCATATGGGCAATTAAACCGAAACCACAGTTATCTTTAAACTCATCCGGTTGGTATAAACCTTGAGCGGGAGCTACATTATTAGGCGATGGCATGTGCATAGCGTACCCTTCTTTCACTAAGCCTCAACAGGCTATTAAACAATCTAAATTTTTCTCTGCGCTGGCGTCTAATGGACTTTCGAAGACCGTCTTGGAGAGCAAAAGCATTTTTCTTTATTTCTTCAGACTAGTCCTTTTTTAGACTAAATGCATAACAAATAAAGTTTATTCTGCTCATGAATAACATAAAAATCTGGAATAAATATGACATTCATACGGTGTCATCGAATCATTTTTCGCGCTAAAACAGGGAGATTAATTCAATTCATGCACCAATAAAGCAAATTCCATGCCAACAAACAGCGCATAAATTAAAACAATACAGATGACAAAGATTTAGCGCAGAACAGCACTCTAAGGGTTAATTTTAATGTGCATTTTTTGCACCAAAAGCGCTCATTTTTAATTCTGTAATTTTTTGGATGCGCTATTTTAGACCGAACTAATTAAATGGATCACTAATCTCGTTATTTTGAGGACGCGGATTACTGCCCTGAGCAGGTCGATTATTGTTATTTTGCGGTTGAGGTGTACCTTCTACAGCACTTTCAGATTTCTGTACATCGACCACATTTCCCGATGAATCACGGCGCACAATGGTGGTACTGGTAGTCGCCGCATCAGAGCTACGCGGCTTGGACTCAGTTTGAGTTTGCTGCTGTCTAAGTCGTACCGATTCATCTACTTTCGGCAAAGGCACATTTTTCAAACGAATTTCGTAAAGCTTTTGATTACTGGCCAATTCTTCTGAACCCAGATTATTGACCAGACTGACATATTGCTGCATTGCTACAACTTCAGGCTTGACTGAGGGCGGTAAATTTAACTTCAGTGTAGATAAAGCCTGATTGGCTTGCGCCGCCGTCTTATATTGACCATATAACAATACATATTGTTCTGGCTGATTTTCACCCGAGATTCTTAAATAAATAAAAGGTTTACGATCGGACTGTTTTTTAAGAAAACTTTTTAAAATGGCTTCATTGGTCACACGAAATAATTCAATGGCGTGCTGGTTTTTCGCTTCATTGACAAATTTGGTACCACGGAATTCCGGCTCATGACTGGCATTCACGACGGTACGCGTATTTAGGTCCAGTGGTTTCACTTCCTGAAAAAGTGCACCAAGATGGGTCATTGTGGCGACTTTTTCTGGTTGAATCTGCAACTGAACTTCAGTTTCAGGTTTTTTTTCAATTTCGACGACATCATCTGAATCAGTCACCGCCCAAAAAACTAAGGCAGCAAATAGGCAGCATACACCACAGACCAGCCAGAAATAATGCTGAATCTTTTGCCAAGGAGTATGTAATGCTGCCATAAAACTAAACCTATGCCTGACTGGCTAAAATTGCCTGTTTCATTAACTCGAGATCAAAGTCTCGGGTAATCACTGCTTCGCCTAATTGCTTTAATAACACCAGACGCAATTGTCCATTTAAGACTTTTTTGTCATGGGCCATATAGGCCAGAAAATCATCCAGAGGGATTTTAGGACAAACCACAGGAAGTTTGGCACGAGAAATGATTTTTTTTGTACGTTCTAAATCTTCTTGAGAAATCCAGCCCATACGCTGTGACAGATCCGCAGCTATCACCATACCGGTGGCAACAGCCTCGCCATGTAGCCAGACACCATACCCCAGGTAGGATTCAATCGCATGCCCAAAAGTATGACCTAAATTGAGTAAAGCACGTTCCCCCTGCTCCTTCTCATCATTGGCTACAATCCGCGCCTTATGCGCACAGGAACGGTAAACGGCTTCAGCAAGCAACTGTTCATCTCGAGCGGCCAGAGCATCCATATTATCTTCAAGCCAGACCAGAAATGACTCATCGCCTAGCAGCGCATATTTAATCACTTCAGCCAAACCTGCTGAAAGTTCGCGGTCCGGCAAAGTAACAAGCTGCGACATATCCGCCAGTACCACTTGAGGTTGCTGGAAAGCACCAATCATGTTTTTACCCAGTGGGTGATTAATCCCGGTTTTTCCACCCACACTAGAATCGACCTGCGACAGCAAGGTTGTCGGCACTTGGATAAAGTACACACCGCGCTGGAAACAGGCTGAGGCAAAGCCAGCCATATCTCCAATTACACCCCCACCCAACGCAAGCACGGTGCAATCCCGGTTAAAACCGGCTTCAAGCAATGCATCAAAAATCAGGTTCAGATGCTGGCTATCCTTATATTTTTCACCATCAGGCAAAATACAGGTCGCAACACGTTTGTCTAGAGCTTCAATCGCAGTTTGATAACGCTGCAAATAAAGTGGAGCAACTGTGGTATTGCTTACAATCATCATTTGCTTACCCTGAATATAGGGAGCCAATAAGGCCTGTGGATCCAGATCGCTCCCGATAAAAATAGGGTAACGACGTTCTCCGAGTTCTACATATAAGGTTTGCATGCTTGATTAACCACTTTATTCAATGAACTTAGTTTTTAGAAGTAATAAGATTGAGAATCCGTTGCGCCAGATCACGCGCAGCACCCTGATTGGTCTCAATAATATGATGTGCCACTTCTCGATACAAGGGATCACGGACTGCCAATAAATCACGTAACTTTTGTTCCGGATTTTCGACTTGAAGGAGTGGACGGTTTTTATCGCGATAGGTACGTTGCAGTTGAATTTCAACCGGCGTATAGAGATAAACAACGATTCCGCGCTGTTTCAGATAGTCCCGGTTTAAAACCTGAGTAATTGCACCACCACCGGTGGCTAAAACCAGATGGGGACGTGAGGTAAGGTCATTAATCACAGCAGTTTCACGGTCACGGAAACCCTGCTCCCCTTCTTTTTCGAAAATCCAGGGAATAGTCGCACCTGTTTTACGTTCAATTTCATGATCACTGTCTAGAAATTCGCGTCCTAACAATTCTGCGAGATGTCGTCCTACTGTTGTTTTACCGGCCCCCATCGGCCCTACCAAATAAATATTTGGTAGGGTTTCAAACTCTTTGCTTGGCAAGGAGTCACCTATTCGTTTTGTTAAATTCAAAATATATTAATGATTTCTTGAAACACTGTCATTAACAATTCGAGGTGTAACGAAAATCAGCAACTCACGTTTGTTATCCGCCTTTAAATCTTTACGGAATAAACGACCTACGTAAGGAATATCACCCAGAAATGGCACCTTGGTTTGCGCATTACGGGTTTCTTGCTCAAAAATACCACCTAGAACCACTGTTTCACCATTATCAACCAGGACATTGGTATTGATCTGGTTTTTGTTAATAGTGAGCTGTCCGGTCGGTGTCGGGTTCCCTGGTGAGTCACTGGTAATATTGAGTTCCATCTGTACTTTACCATCTGGGGTAATGCTTGGCGTGACATCCAGACTTAAAGTCGCATCAATAAATGCTGTAGTCGACACGGCATTAGTACCCCCGCCTTCAGCAGATTGATACGGAATTTGTGAGCCCGAAGCCACAGTCGCTTTTTGCTTATCCGCAGTCAGTACTTTAGGGGTAGAAATCACTTCACCATAACCGTCTGCCTGAAGTGCAGAAAGCTCCAGATCCAGCATAAAATCAGAGAGGCTGATCAAACCAAAGGCAATACGGCTTGCTCCTTGGCTGGTAACACCCAAGTCCACATTAAGATTATCCGGCCGTTGAATCGTATACTTACCATCATCATCAGGTGTTTTTAAATCCCATAATGTAGTATCACTACCACCGACCAATAGATGATTATTATCAGTTACACCTTGAGACAGAAGCCCCCATTTTACCCCCATCTCTTTGGTGAAGTCAGTGGTAGCTCGCACAATACGTGCTTCGACCATCACCTGCTTGACCTGCACATCGAGCAGATCCACCATATTACGGATTTTATCGATAAAGAGCTGAGTATCATTCACAATAACGGTATTGGTTCGTGCATCAACAGAAACAGAACCACGGGAACTCAATAAACTTTCTCCACCATCATTATTATTCGTGCTACTCGAACCGCCTGAGCCAGATGCCCCTTTATTCTGCGTAATTAGTTTCTCAATATCAGCGGCTTTGGCATAACTCAACTGCATATATTCAGTTTGGATCGGGGCAAGTGCAACACTCTGCTTAATAGCCTTAGCTTCTTCTTCTTCAGCCTTAATCAGTTCTGTAACCGGTGCAATCCAGATCACATTACCATTACGACGTTTATCCAGATTTTTGGTTTTCAGCACAATATCCAAGGCCTGATCCCAAGGCACTTCCTTTAAGCGCAAAGTAATATTGCCTTGCACACTATCTGCTGCCACCATATTGATATCAGTGAAATCAGCTAAAAGCTGGAGTACACGACGGACTTCGATGTCCTGAAAATCTAAAGAAATTTTCTTGCCAGTATAAGCGACAGTTTTAGGACGTAATGGGCTCTTGACTTCCGGACGTTTCAAACTGATGGTCAGCTTATTATCTGTTTGGTAAGCCATATATTCATAACTTTCCGCAGACTGAATCGTAATCACGCCAGAACCATTTTGATTCACGGCATCGACACTGGAAACTGGTGTAGCAAAATCATTTACATTTAGACGACGGGTCAAATGAGCCGGAATCTTGGAACCTAAAGTGCGCACAATAACCTTGGTACCCTGCTGCTGTACATCAACAGGAGTATTATTTCCTAGCAGATCAATAACGACCTGGCCTTCACCTTGCGCACCGCGCTGGAAACCAATATTACTGATACCCTGAGCTGACTGTTGCTGTACAGGTTGAGCTATGGCTACAGGAGTTGCCGAGTTAATTTTAAGAATAAAGGTATTACCTTCCACGCGAGTCGTAAAGGCTCCTGCCTCGGTCAAGTTTACCGTCAGACGTGCCCGCTGAGCATCCGAAGTGACATCCACTGAACTGGCTTCACGTGTTGCCACCGGAATACTGCTTTGTTTTAAATTCTGTTGTGCCTTGTCAAAGTCCAGAATCAAACGTGACGGTGATTCTAATTGGTAGGCCTGTGGTTGTGGTGGCAAACCATTGAACATCACCCGAATCTCAGTTCCTTGTCCAGGAAGCTGCATGGGTACTACATTGGTCATTGAAACCTGTGCACTAGCCGCTTGCATCACCGCAATCGCAACAGCACCCATGGAAAACTGACGAAACACACGATTCATTGTATTAACATCCCCAAAAATAAATTCTTTAATACTCTTATTCATTGTTATTCCTTTAAAACTTATGGCGCCGGCCCGATAAGAACCAAACTTCGCGGACGTTCCACATATCCCTCACGGCCATCTGGAATAATCTCAATCAAATCGATTTGTGTTGGTGTAATTCCAACCACACGACCATGATTAAGTCCCATATAGCTACCACGTTGAATCCGCTCAACCTCACCATCAGGCGTCTGGATTAAAGCCAGAATTTGTCCTGCCTGATTGCGCATACTGCCTTTCATGGTCAATGTTTCGAGCGGATAACTTTCTAGCGGTTGCAGTTGACGTGATAGGTTTGGATAAACCCGTTTCCCCGCCATAATTTTCAGTTCGGCAGCCAGAGAGCTTGGTAAAAAAGGACTTTTGATCTGATGTGCTGCATAGTTGAAGGTTTCAACTGGCATAAAATCAGGCGCAGGTTCAATTGGCAAAGGTGGCTGATTACGAATATTAGCCATTTCCTGATTGACTGCATCAATGCGTGAATCGCATCCCAACAATAAAAACCCAAGTGTTAAAGCTGAAGTAATTTTAATGTTCTTCATTACTGCGCCCCCTGAGTAGTGCTATTAGCTTCAGGCTGCGCTGCAGTGCCTTCCGCATTACCGACATAACGATAAGTTTTGGCTTTCACCACATAATCAATGACTGGAATTTCAGATTTTTTCTCTTTATTTTCAGTACCGGTAATAGTAAAGTCATGCAGTGTGACAATACGCGACAAGCCGGCAATACTGCTGACAAAAGAACCAAAAGCGTGATAATCCCCAGTGGCTTCAATCGCAATTGGCTGCTCAATAAAGAACTCTTGTTTAATTTCAGGCTCTAGACGAATATTTTTAAACTTCAGGCCTGAATTCACACCGCTCAAGTTAATATCTTCAACCAGACCTGGAATTTCAGTTTCTTTCGGTAACTGTTCTAATTGCTGGTTAAAACGGGCTTCCATTTCCTGAAGCTGGATTTGATATTGTTGTAAGTTACGTAATTTGGATTCTTTTTCACGGAATTCATTCAGCAGGTTTTGTTCTTGAGCACTGGCTTGTGAAATTGACTCAATCGTGCTTCTGATCATGACAAAGTAAATCACCGCAAATGCCAATGCAGCAATAAAAATCCAGCAGGTAATTTTGACCGACAAAGGCCAGCTACCATAGTTATTTGGATCTAATGTATTGAATTGCTGAAAAAACTTTTCAACAGTCATTTTGTTTTTGGGTACAGCGACAACATCCTGGCTGAACTCATCGAATTCTTCATTACTCATGATGATGCCCCCGTAGTTGTAGCGACTGCTTGTTGTTCGTCGTTAAGTACTGGCTGAGCGATCTGGTCCAGATCTACCGTCACAGTAAAACTGCCATAAGACTCTTCCACACGTGGAATAATCGAGCTTGGCGCCTTTTCTTTTGCTTCTTCAGCCACCAGGAAAGCATTCATAAAGGCATTTCGATACCAAGATGACGCTTCCAGATTACGGAGCAGTTCTGCGACCGTATTTGGACTTTCAGCTCGACCTTCAATAGTAAACTTGTCACCGGTACGCTGGAATTTGGTGATATACATATTGCTTGGGGTCACCCGTACAATTTCATCAATCAAATGCACCGCAATCGGACGCTGAGTTTGTAGACCCTGAATCAGTTTCATCCGTTCAACAATCGCATTACGCTGTTCTTGTAAACCTTCAAGCGCCTTTAACTGCACATCCAGATTCTGGTTAGTACTTTGAATCAGCTGATTGGCCTGCTCCTGATCTTGAAGCTTGTGATCATAATAAAACCAGGTTGAACCCGCTGCCGCTAATCCCAAGAAAAGCGCCCCCACGCAGATTGCCACGAATTCATTATTTCTTTTAATTCTTAGCTCATCACGCCAAGGAAGTAAGTTAATTCTTGCCATTAATCAAAACTCCTTAATGCCAAACCGCATGCAACCATGAGTGATGACGCGTCATTTTCAATTTTTTTAATATCAATTTGAGGAGAAAAGCCCATTTGCAAAAATGGATTCGCGATCGTGACACGGTAACCGAGTTTTTGTTGTAATAATTTTGCCAGACCTGGAATATTGGCATTCCCGCCGGCCAGTAAAATATGGTCAATCTCATTAAACTGAGAAGATGAAAAGAAGAATTGCAATGAACGGGCTGCCTGTTGTACCACGGCATCCAGGAATGGCTCTAGCACTTCAATATCATAATCATCCGGTAAAGCACGGGTTTTTTTAGCACGTCCAGCTTCTTCAAAGGATAATCCATAGCGATTCTGAATTTCCTGAGTCAATTGCTTGCCGCCAAACACCTGCTCACGGGTATAAATAATCTTGTTGTTCTGCATCACCGACAAGGTCGTCATACTATGACCAATATCTAAGATACCAACCGTATTGACCCCCATCGGCAAAGTATCCGAAAATACTTTGAAGGCATTTTCCAGCGCAAAACTTTCTACATCTGCAATCTTAGGCGTTAGACCAGAAATTTCCAAAACTTCAGAACGTGCTTCGACATTTTCAATTCGGGTAGCGACCAATAGCACATTGACCCGGTTTGGATTAGTAAGACGGTCTGGCAGAACTTCAAAATCCAGACTTGCTTCATCGAGTGGGAAAGGAATGTATTGTTCTGCATCTTCACGAATCTGAACTTCACGTTCATCATCTGACATGTCTGCATCCATCTCAATGATTTTGGTGATGACCATTGAAGTTGGAATCGCAAAAGCGGCCTGATTCGACTGGGTATTACCCAAATTAATTGCACGCCCAAGGGCATCAGCGACTGCTTCTGGGTTTAAAATGTTTTTTTCAACAACACTGTTTTCCGATAATGGGATCAAAGCATAGCTCTCTACCCAGTAACGGCCACTTTTTACAGAAAGTTCTAAAACCTTAACAGAAGTCGAACTAATATCGACTCCTATTAACCCCTTATTTGGTTTACGATATAACCTGCGCACAATACACTTCCTATTATTTTTTTGTCCCCAATTCAATCTAACTTACCAATTGGTCCAGTCTATAATTTTATATAGATACAATAACTCATCTAACAATATGGATATCGACAGGATATACTGACCGGTAATTAGTTCGCCATTAGCTCTTATTAAAACTTACTTGTTATGAAAAAGCTATCTTGTTCAGGCCTTGTTCATCCATTTTTTTTGATCATTATCATTATACTGATCTCAATTCCGATGGGTTTCTATGGCATGTATCTCTATATTGCCCCATCTTTGCCTGAAATGTCTACGCTTAAAAAGGCCCCTTTATTAAAGCCTTTACAAGTTTTTAGTTCAGATAATGAATTGATTGCCGAATATGGAGGCAAGCTTTCTGTTCCCGTGAAATATGAACAAATTCCGCCCGAGTTTATTCATGCTTTCCTCGCCGCTGAAGATTCCAGCTTTTTTGAGCATAGCGGGATCAGCTTTAAAAGCTTGGGACGCGCACTCAGTGAGACGGTGACCGGCTCGGATGTACAGACCGGTGGTTCGACCATTACCATGCAAGTGGCAAAAAACTATTACCTTAGCCCTGAACGGACGCTGAAGCGTAAACTGACAGAAATTTTTCTGGCCCGTAAAATTGAGCAAAACTTAACTAAAGAAGAAATTCTGACCTTGTATGTCAATAAAATTTTCTTGGGAAAAAATGCTTACGGCATCGCAGCAGCAGCTAAAATTTACTATAACAAGAGCTTAGAAGAGCTTTCAATTGCACAAATGGCCATGATCTCTGGCCTACCTAAAGCACCTTCTCGATATAATCCGGTCGCCAATCCCAAGCGCGCCCTGGAACGTCGTAACTGGATTCTGGGCCGTATGCTGCAACTGGGCTATTTAAATCAGAGCCAGTATCAGCAAGCCATTGCTGAACCGGTAAATTTAGATATGCCTGATCGGAGTACCCGTAATAAATTCCCGTATGTCGGCGAAATGGTACGTTCTGAACTGGTACAAAACTTTGGTGAACAGGCGGTAGATTCTGGTTATAAAGTCTATACCACCATCCATAGTGAACGTCAGGCCTATGCGGAGCAAGCGGTACAAGAAGGCCTAGAGGCTTATGATCGTCGACATGGCTGGCGTGGTGCTGAAGCACATGATCAACCCCTCGATAAGTTCCGTGCCTATGCCAACACCTATCCTGCGCAAGTAACTCAGGTGGGTAATTCCAGTTTTGAAGCACTCATGCAGGATGGAAGCAGCGTGACTGTTCCCTGGTCAGGTATGTCCTGGGCGCGTCGCTTTCGTAACGTCAACAGTGTAGGTGGTGAACCGAGCAAAGCGTCCGAGATTGTCAAAGTTAAAGATATTGTTCGTTTAAGACCCAATGAAAATAAAACCTCTTGGTCATTGGTGCAGATCCCCAATGTGCAAGGACAATTGATTGCCATCAACCCAAATAATGGTGCGATTGAAGCCATTGTCGGGGGATATAATTTTTATCAGTCGAAATTTAACCGTGCAACCCAAGGCTGGCGTCAACCTGGTTCTACCATTAAGCCTTTTGTTTACGCACTGGCTTTAGAACGTGGCATGACGCCACATACCATGGTCAATGATGCACCCATTACCATTGGCAAATGGACGCCACGTAACTCGGATGGCCGTTATCTGGGCATGATTCCGCTACGTCGTGCACTTTATCTGTCACGAAATACAGTCTCAGTGCGCTTATTACAGGCCGTTGGGATTGAACGTACACGTCAGTTATTTATGGATTTTGGTTTGCAAGACAGTCAGATTCCACGTAACTATACCATTGCATTAGGCACCCCGCAGGTCCTCCCGATTCAGATGGCGACCGGCTATGCCACCTTTGCCAATGGTGGTTACCGAATCCAGCCGCACTTTATTACTCGTATTGAAGATGCTTATGGCAATACCATCTTTGAAGCCAAGCCTGAATATGCCTGTATTTCCTGTATCAACGCAAAAGAAGAAACAACGCAAACCACTGACCCCATTACCGCAGATGACGAAGCAATTGCAATCAACAATACAACTTTAGAGCAAAAACAGGCTGCACCTAAAGTCTCTGCCGAAGACAGCAATTATCGTCAGGCACAGCGTATTTTAAAATCCAGCTCTGCCTATGACATGGCCAACATTTTGCGTGATGTGATTCAGCATGGGACCGGTCGTGCGGCATTAAGAATTGGTCGTAGTGATATCGGCGGGAAGACCGGCACCACCAATGATGCCAAAGATGCCTGGTTTGCAGGTTTCAATGGTAAGTTAGTCACCGTGACCTGGGTAGGCTTTGACCAGCCGACCACCTTAGGTCGCCGTGAATATGGTGGTGTGGCAGCTCTACCGATCTGGACCGATTTTATGGGCAAGGCATTAAAAGGCCAGCCGGAAGCATGGGTACGTTTAGACCGCAATGCCAAGGCACCGGTGAATCGCAACAAGGCGATTCAGGCTGATGAGCAGCAGGATGATCCATCTTCTCCGCCTCTGGCGACAGCGCTTTACCGTCCTGCACCTGTGGTCGTCCCGAAACGCACAGAAACTGACTTTGAAGATTTGCCAGATCAACCGATTCGTTTACCAGATGATGAAAGTTCTGCACCACAAGAACAGCCTCTTCAGCCGAACCGGGTAGATTCTCTGGAAAATCTGATTGAAGAAGTCCAGTAATCTGACTGATATAAAAAAGCCCTCAGTTGAGGGCTTTTTTATATGCATTTTTTATTTTTTCTGAAACAGGTAAATCTGATATTGCGCCAGTAATTCAAACTGATCCTGCTGTTCAAGTGCTAAACGACGTTCAGGTTTGGCCTTATAAGCATATGGCGTCATCGCAATCAGGTTTTTTAAATCAGCCTGTGGCAAAACCATTGGCGCATCAATCACCTGCTCACTAACCAGATTAAATTCATCTTGCAACTGCTCAACAAACTTCTGCGGCTCGTGTGGTTTCACTTCTTCAAATAGAGCTTCACGCATCGAGTATAAATGTTGCGGTGCCGGTGTCACCACCATCAAATAAGATTTTGGTTTTAGAACTCGCAGGATTTCCTGTTTAGGAATTGGACTAAACAAGCTGGTACAGAGATCAATCAACTCATCTAATACTGGTAAAGTCGCTCCGGTTCCTACGACCCAAGTCACCTCTTTATTCCGTTTGGCTGCGACCTGAACCGCATTCTTGGCAATATCGACCCCCACACATTGCAGCACTTCGGCCTGCATGGCATCGGTATAGTAGCCTTCGCCACAGCCAATATCTAAAAGGTTTTCAATCCGCAACTCGCGAATCTTTTCTACAACAGCCTGTTGCAAAGGCGCATAATGACCTGCACTGAGAAATGCGCGACGTGCCTGCACAGACTCAGGCGTATCTCCCGGGTTTTTGCTGTGCTTGTGCTGAACCACATGCAGGTTCACATAGCCCTGTTTGGCGACATCGTAACTATGATGATTCTCACAGCGCCATGTTCTTTCATTTAAGCTCAACTGCTGGCGACAGACTGGGCACATGAGTAAATTCATCATTTTCTCCAAAACAAAAAAGCCGGCATGCGCCGACTTTTTCCAATGCATTTCTTAGCGCAATTTTAAGGTCATTAGACCCAAAACTACCAGCATAATCGTAATAATCCAGAAACGGATCACCACCTGGGTTTCACGCCAGCCTTTCTTTTCATAGTGATGATGCAGCGGCGCCATCAGAAATACACGTTTATTGCGCATTCTTAATGAACCGATTTGCAAGAACACTGAAACCGCTTCCACCACAAAGACACCGGCCATAATCGCAAATACGATTTCCTGACGAACCATGACGGCAATCGTACCGAGCATCGCACCGAGAGATAAAGCACCGACATCACCCATAAATACTTGAGCCGGATGGGCATTGTACCAAAGGAAAGCCAGACCCGCCCCGATCATAGCCGCACAGACCACCACCAGTTCAGACGAATATTTTACATAAGGAATATGCAGATAATTGGCAAAGCGCACGTCACCGGCCAAATAGGCAAATACGCCCAAACCTGTAGCAACCAGCACGATTGGCATGATTGCCAGACCATCCAGACCATCAGTCAAGTTCACGGCATTGGAGGCACCGTTAATCACGAAATAGGTAAAGATAATAAAACCAATGCCCAATGGGATCATCGATAATGGAATGCTTAGGTCTTTAAAGAATGGAATCAGCAGATCCAGCATATTCGCGGTATGCACCGGATTGGTCTGTTGCTGCGCAATCACATACAAGGCAATACCAGCACCCAAAGAACCGACTGAAGTCCAGAAGAATTTTTTCTTCGCAGGCAAACCGGCATTGTCTTTATAACGGATTTTAATCCAGTCATCGGCCCAGCCTACCGCACCGAAAATCACCATCACACCCAGCACAATCCAGACATAAGGATTGGAAAGATCCGCCCAGAGTAAAGTTGAGATACCAATCGAAAGCAGGATCAGCACCCCGCCCATGGTTGGTGTACCCATTTTCTTGGCATGGTTTTCAGGAGCATACGAGCTGACTGCCTGACCATATTTCAGCGCCTGCAGCTTGCGAATCATCACAGGACCAAGCACCAGACCGATGGTCAATGCCGTCAAGACACTGAGCAAAGCACGTAAAGTTAAATAACGAACCACCTGAAACGTGCTGTCAAAGCCCGCCAGAAGGTCAAATAGCCATAACAGCATTTAGAGTTTCTCCATCAATGCAGCCATCAATGTTTCCATATGGGTAAAACGCGACCCCTTAAACAGGAAAGACATTGGCTGGGGATGATGTGTTTCAATCAAATCAATTAAAAATGGCAAGGCCTGCTCCTGATTCAGGAAAGCCTGCATTTTTTTACCATATTGTGTACTACGAGCACCTTCTTGTGCGGCAGGCGCAAATTCACCCACAGCCACCACAAAATTAATGCCTTTGACCGAGACCAGATCCCGACCGAGCTTGTAATGCTCGATTGCGGCAGATGAACCCAGTTCACCGATATCGCCGGTGACCATGACCCGGATGCCCTGCTGCTGCGCCAACACTTCTGCTGCTGCACGCATCGAACCCGGATTGGCATTGTAGGTGTCATCAATAAATAAATAGTCTTTATGCGGAATAAAATTCAGACGACCTTTGGCACCGACTGCCTGTTCCAGGCCAGCCACGATATCATCCAGACCAATACCGATCGCTAGGGCGAAAGCTGCTGCTGCAGTCGCATTTTCAACATTATGCTCGCCGGCAAAAGGCAACTGAACTGTTTTCGAGCCTTGCGCTGTATTCAGGGTAAAGCTTGAAGATTGAGCATCAAGGACTACATCGCTGGCATAGACTTCACCACCAGCACCAAAACTCAAGCTTTTTTCAGTTTTTACTGCGGCACGAATAGTTTCAGCAAAATCATTGGCAGCAGGAATAATCGAAGTTTCAGAGATATGTGCATAAATCTCGGATTTTGCACGGCAAATTCCGTCACGGCCACCAAATTCACCTAAATGTGCAGTCCCGATATTAATGATCCCGGCCACATGCGGCTGTACCATTTTCGAGGTGTAATCAATTTCACCCTGATGACTTGCACCGAGTTCCATCACCGCATATTGATGTTCAGGACGCAGCTCCAGCAACATTACCGGCACGCCGAGGTCATTATTCAAATTACCACGCGTAACCAAGGTCGGTGCCAGACGCGACAGCATGCTTCCCAGCATTTCTTTAGTCGTGGTCTTGCCACTACTGCCGGTCAAGGCAATGACTTTGAGTTGAGGATTCTGCTGACGGCGATAAGCACCTAACTGTCCCAATGCCAAACGGGTATCTTCCACCACCAACTGGCAAATATCAGCATCCACCGGACGGCTGACAATGGCAATTTCACAACCTTGAGCGGCCACCTGAGCAATAAAGTCGTGCGCGTCAAAACGCTCACCTTTCAGCGCAAGAAAAGCATCACCTGATTCTGCATCACGTGAATCAGTCAAAATCCGCTTGATCTGGCCTGCAGGCTTTTTATCATTCAACCAGTAGCCTTGAGTAGCCTGTTGTAATTGTTCTATGCTCCACGGCTCCAGCGCCGCAGTACTTGTTGTTGATGTATGCATATCTGAATCCTAATGCGCTGAATAGGCTGAATCTGTTTTGCAATGCTGGGCATCAATCGCAGCTTGCACTTCGACCACGTCATCAAACCAGTGACGCACACCATCAATTTCCTGATAATTTTCGTGCCCTTTTCCTGCAATCACCACAATATCACCCGCCTGTGCGTGTTTAACCGCAAACTTGATCGCTTCACGACGGTCATGAATTTCATGATAGGTTTTGCCGGAAAAATCGATGCCATTTTTCATATCAGCAAAAATTTGTGCCGGATCTTCGGTCCGTGGATTATCAGAAGTGAGTACTGCGATATCTGAACCGTCTAAAGCAGCCTGAGTCATCAGTGGACGTTTACCACGGTCACGATCACCGCCACAGCCGAAAACAGTCCAGAGATTTTGTGAAACATGACGTTTCAAGGTCACCAAAACCTGGGTCAAAGCATCCGGGGTATGCGCATAATCCACCACAAACAGGCGCTCACCATCACGTAGCACCTGCATGCGACCTGGCGCACCTTTAAGCTGTGGTACAGTTGCAATCAAATTGTTCAGGTCAAAACCAGCCTGCTCCGCCATGATCAGACTGGCGACCAGATTTTCAATATTGAAATGACCCAGTAATGGACTGTTAACCACATATTCAGCAGAAGCAGTTTCTAGTTTAAAGTTCGCACCTGAAATGCTGTACTGAATATCCTGAACCTGATAATCCGCTTTTTGCTTGGTGGAATAAGTCAAAATTTTAGGCTGTGCCGGATTATTTTTCGCAGCATCCAGCATGATCTGTGCATGCTCATCATCGATATTGATGACAGCGACTTTTAAAGATTCAAACCGGAATAAATCCGATTTCGCTTCCGCATAAGCTTGCAGCGTTCCGTGATAATCCAGATGATCACGACTCAAATTGCTGTAACCCGCAATCTCGATATCACAACCATTCAAGCGACCTTGTTCCAGACCATGTGAGCTGGCTTCAATCGAGGCAAATTCCGCACCAGCCTGCGCATAGCCATGCAAGGCATTTTGCAGTTGCAAGGCATCCAGAGTGGTGTGCGAAGATGCTTCCAGATTTGGTAAAATCCCGTTACCTGTGGTACCCATCACTGCACAGGCTTTACCTTGCAGCATGATGAATTCAGCCACCAAGCGAGAAATCGTGGTTTTACCATTGGTGCCGGTAACTGCCAGAATTCGAGCAGCTTGAACAGGTTGAGTCGCTTGCAAATACTGCTTTTGCCATTGTCCCATCAGATGACGTACATCTGCTACCACCAAATTTGGAGATACATCCAGTTCAGTTTCTGAAATCACAGCCAATGCACCCTGATCCAAAGCTTTCTGGTCAAATTGAGCAGTTTTTTCCGGTTGTGACAGACTGGTCAGGGCAATAAAAATTTGTCCCAGTTTAACTTTACGACTATCCAGCTCGAAGCCCTGAAAGGATTGCTTCATCCAGTCAGCGACATCGTGAGGGGTGTAGAGATCTTGAAATGTAATAGACATTGATCACCTATTTACTGGACTTTGGGAGGTTCTAAAGGTTTGTCCAGAGGGACATTCAGCAGACGCAAGGATTCCTGCATCACACGGGCAAAGACCGGTGCAGATACCGTACCGCCATAGTAGGTGCCTTGTGGATTTTCTACCACCACCACCATGGCGATCCGTGGATCACTGACTGGTGCCACGCCGGCAAATAATGCACGGTATTCATTGGTCGAATAACCTTTACGGTCGGCACGCAATTTATGTGCAGTACCGGTTTTACCGGCTACGCGATAACCTGGGATGGTAGCGCGAGTCGCCGTACCACCTGGTAAGGTTGCAGTTTCCATCATCAGCAAGACCTGATCGGCAATCTTGGCATCAATCATCTGCTCACCCTGTGGCTGTTCTTCCAGCTTGTACAGGCTTAACGGTATTTTCACGCCTTTATTGGCCAGCATGGCATAGGCATCGGCCAGCTGTAGCACCGTTGCGTTCAGACCATAACCATAGGACATAGTCGCGACTTCAGATACATTCCATTTGCTCGGCGGCAGGATCAGACCAGCACTTTCACCTGGAAATTTCACCGCTGAACGCTGCCCAAAACCCAGACGCTTATAGAAGGTCGGCAAGGTTTCATAAGGCAGCGACAAGGCCAGTTTGGCCACACCGACGTTAGAGGATTTCTGGATGATGCCACCCAGCGTTAATTGGCCATAATTATGCGTATCGCGAATGGTGTGATTTCCGACCCGCATACTGCCCGGTGTGGTATTCACCACTGAATTCGCCGTATATTTACCACTTTCCAAGGCCATCGCGACTGTCAGCGGCTTCATGGTCGAACCCGGCTCGAAAGAATCGACTGCACCGCGGTTACGCATGGCATCCTTGTTGAGCAGGCTGTTTTTATCATTCGGGTTATAGGATGGCCATGATGACAGCGCCAGAATTTCACCGGTTTTGACATCGACTGCAATCGCAGTCGCTGAACGGGCATTATTGGCCACACCCGCAGCCGTCAGCTCACGGTACATAATATATTGCAGACGTGAGTCAATACTCAGGGTGATGTTTTCGCCCGGTTCAACTTCTTTAATCACTTCAGGTTCTTTGACCCGGTTGCCTTTTTTATCGCGAATGATCTGCTGTTCGCCATCCTTTCCGGAAAGACGGCTATTCAGCTGCATTTCCAGACCTTCAATGCCGCTGCCTTCGCTATTGGTCAGGCCAATAATCTGAGAGTTCGGCTGTGGCTGCGGATAATAGCGCTTATAGTTTTTCTCGGTATATACGCCCTGAAAATTACGCTTCATGATCAGTTCGGCCTGTTGTGGCGGAACTTCTTTTTTCAGGATCAGATAACGTGAACGCGGACGTTCTTGCATTTTTTTGCGCAATTCTGCCCGATCCATACCGACTGCATCCGCCAGCTCATCCAGATTCAGGTTTTTATCCGGTAACTGACGTTTCAGTTTACGGCTATTCGGCTCTTTTTCCAGCGCCAGCATGGTTTCATCATAGAGTTTTTTATTGTCAAAATAATCACGTGGATCAATCACAATTTTCATGATTGGGGTACTAATCGCCAATGGAATGCCATTACGATCATAAATTACGCCACGCATCGCCTTGATAGTATTGGTTCTTAAAATATTGGCATTGGCTTTATTTTGCAAAAAATCTTTATTAATAATCTGTACATAGAAAGCACGGCAAATCAGTGTCACAAAACACAGCAGCACCACCGCCCACATGATGTAAAAACGATTGATATAAACATTTGAGGCATTTTTGTCGGTGACCGATTGTTTTTTACGTACCGGTTGCTTCTTTCTCTTGTCTACCATGTCGGAACGCTAGCCTTATTTTTTCTCATCTGAAGTTTGTGGTAAGGAAATCACGACACTTTGTGAAACCGGAGGTGAATACATACGCAGCTGTGTCACTGCACGCGTACCGATCTGTGCCGTCGCGCCGAAAGTTTGCTGCTCAATCAGCAAACGCCCCCACTCTGCATTCAGGTCATCCCTTTCACGCAGATAGGTACTCAGCTTTCTGTTGTCCTGACGGTATTCAAATACCTGAAATACCACAAATACTGCACTGATGAAGACCATCAGTATCAGCATGAGATAGATTGTAACTTTTTTCAGCCACAATTTTTCTGTTTTTTTATCAACCACTTCCGTTTTCATGATCTGCCTATTAAGCTAAACGTTCTGCTACCCGCAGCCATGCGCTACGTGAACGAGGATTGGCTTTGACCTCCTCATCACTGGCTTTAACACGAGAAACTTTCTTTAAACGTCGCGTATCTTTCTGTTGTTGTGGCATTCCCCAGCCTGAATCCTCTTCAAGCGTTGACTCTTTTTGAATAAATTGTTTAATCAAACGGTCTTCCAGTGAATGGAAGCTAATTACCGCCAAACGTGCTTCAGGTTTCAAGATTTCAACGGCCTGAGGCAAGAAGATTTCAATATCTTCTAATTCCTTATTAATAGCAATACGAATCGCCTGGAAAGTACGGGTCGCAGCATGCTTATTTTTTTCCCATTTCGGGTGTGCTACTTTTACAATCTCAGCCAGCTTTGCCGTGGTATCAATATATCCGGCAGCCTTAATTGCCTTGGCAATACGGCGACTATAACGCTCTTCACCATATTTAAAAATGATATTCGCCAGCGCTTCTTCTTCAATCTGGGTCAGCCATTCTGCTGCGGTCGGACCTTGCGAGTTGTCCATACGCATATCCAGCGGGCCATCTTTCATAAAACTGAAACCACGTTCAGCTTGATCCAACTGCGGTGAAGAAACACCAAGATCCGCCATCACCCCATCGACGTGTTCAATGCCCACTTCAGCCAATGCATCTTTCAGATCAGCAAAGCTAGCATGAATAATTTTAAAACGTGAATCTTCTTGTTCGAGTTCAGCCGCTACAGCCAGTGCTTGCGGATCTTTATCAAAGGCATAGACACGTGCATTTTCATCTAATTTGGACAGCAATAAACGCGTATGTCCACCACGACCAAAGGTTCCATCCACATAAGTTCCCGTATTGCGACCCGCCAACAAGGCATCAATCGTTTCGTGAAGTAATACAGAAATATGTGACATAAAAACTCAATCAATAGGGGGAAAAATTTAACTGCACATTATCACCCTGTTTAGGCAAAGCTCCAAACGACTTTTTGTAGATAAATATTACTTTCCATAGAGAAAACCGTTTTAGCATTTTTCTCATACAAAAAAGCCTCCGGTTTCGGAGGCTTTTTTCAATCCAGATGACTTCGCAGATCAATTAACGTTTGCTGTTATAAATCTGGTCGAAAATTGCACCATTCACAAAATGGGTTTTCTGTGCATTGGCCCAGCCACCAAAGACTTCATCAATGGTAAAGGTTTTGATTTTCGGGAACTGTGCCGAATATTTCGCTAATACTTTTTCATTACGTGGACGATAGAAATGTTTAGCTGCCATTTCCTGACCCAAGGGTGAATACAGGTAATTGATATAACCTGTTGCTAACCATTTATTGCCATTTTTCTCCACGGTACGATCCACAATCGCCACTGACGGTTCAGTCAAAATCGTAATTGATGGATAAACGATATCAAACTTGTTTTTACCTAAGGTTTTTTGCGTTACTAAAGCTTCATTTTCCCAAGTCAGCAATACATCGCCAATCCCACGCTCAGCAAAGGTGGTCATTGAAGCACGTGCAGCAGAATCCATCACTTTCACGTTCTTATAAAGCTTGCCGACAAATTCCTGTGCTTTGGCTTTATTACCACCTGGCTGTTTCTCGGCATAACCCCATGCAGACAGATACACCCAACGCGGCAAACCACCCGTTTTCGGGTTCGGCGTAATAATTTGCACGCCTGGTTTAGTTAAGTCATTCCAGTCCTTGATGCCTTTCGGATTGCCTTTACGTACCATGAATACGATCGTCGAGGTATAAGGTGCGGAGTTGTGTGGGAATTCCTTTTGCCAGCCCGGCTGAATCTGACCAGATTTCACAATTTCTTCGATGTCATTGGCCAGCGCCAAAGTCACCACATCACCTTTCAGACCATCGACCACAGAACGTGCCTGTTTGCCCGAACCGCCATGTGACTGCTTGAAATTCACATCCAGACCGGTGCGGTTTTTCCAGTAAGCGCCAAATGATTTGTTAAATTCATCATAGAACTCACGCGTGGCATCATAGGATACATTCAGAAACTGACGGTCTGCTGCTTGTGAAGCAGTCGCGGTCATGCCTAAACCAGTCGCCAATAAGGCAGCACTAAATAACGATTTTAATTGAATTTTCATGGCAGCACAGAGTTTACCTTCATTAGATATAACTATATGAAATAAAATCATTTATCGCAATTCACCCTACAACATCACAACACGATAAAATAAAAGGTTTTTCTGTATTAATATTTTGTTTTTAAAAGGAAAATACTATTTATTATTCTACTTATATCTAATATATAGAGTTTTATGCATTAGATATAAAAAAAATGGATAACACTTTAGCCATTTTCTTTATTGTATTTAGACTACCGCTCACTTATCTTTTTTCATTGTAAATCTGGTCATAAATCGCCCCATTCACAAAATGCGTTTTTTGCGCTTTGGCCCAACCACCAAAGACTTTATAAATGGTGAAGGTCTGGATTTTAGGGAACTGAGCCGAATATTTGGTAGCGACTTTGGCATCCCGCGGGCGGAAGAAATATTTCGCAGCAAGCTCCTGCCCTTTTGGTGAATATAAATAGTTTAAATAGCCTTTTGCCAGATGGGTAGTGCCATTTTTATTCACGTTCTTATCGACAATGGCTACCGATGGTTCGGCCAGAATTGAAATCGATGGATAGACAATATCGTACTTGTCTTTACCCAGACCTTGCGTCGCCAGCAAGGCTTCATTTTCCCAGGATAAAAGCACATCACCAATGCCGCGCTCGGCAAACGTCGTCAGTGAACCACGGGCACCGGAATCTAAAACTTTGACATTTTGATAAAGTTTTTTCACCAACTCTTTGGCTTTCGCATCATTCCCGCCAGGCTGTTTCAGCGCATAACCCCAAGCAGACAGGTAGATCCAACGCGGTGCGCCACCGGTTTTTGGGTTTGGGGTAATAATGTCCACACCCGCTTTGGTCAGATCATTCCAGTCTTTGATTTGCTTTGGATTCCCTTTACGCACCAAGAATACAATCGTAGACGTATAAGGTGCCGAATTACTCGGAAACTCTTTTTGCCAGTCTTTCTCGATTAAACCTGCATTGACGATTTCTTCGATATCATTGGCCAAGGCCAAGGTTACGACATCGGCCTGCAAACCATCGACCACCGAACGTGCCTGCTTGCCTGAACCGCCATGCGACTGTTTAAAATTAACCGTTTGTCCGGTTTTCTGCTTCCAGAACTTGCCAAATTCTTCATTATATTCCGGATAAAATTCACGGGTCGGGTCATAAGAGACATTCAGGAAATGTTTGGCAATAGAATTCTGTACTGCTGTTCCCACTAAAATTGTCAAGATTGCGGATGCTATTATTTTTTTCATCTGATGTAACTCATTGTTTATATGACCCGCACTATACAAATCAAAAATAAACATAACAATCATACATTTATAACAATATCTACAATCTATTGCTGATTTTGAGATATCTTCTAACAATTAAATCCGGATACATATTCTGCCAGAAAAGTAATCTTCTGCTACAATATAAGACAGTTCTTCACGTTCTCTTCACAGTTGTCTGTTAAAAATAGGCCACCAAAACAGGAAATTACGATTTTTGGTAATTTTCCACAGAGTTATATTATTTCTTTTGTAAAAAATGTGACTTGGTTCTACTTCTTTATGATCAACTGTGATTAAATTGTAGGCAGAGTATTAAAAAAACATTTTTAACAAAATAAAACCAACCCGAAGTAAGGAGGAAGTTTGGATATGAAATTTACATTATTCACAGCCAGCATCCTAAGCCTGATTATGTTGTTCTCGATTCAACTCGGTCATGCCGTCGTTGTGAAGACAGATTTGCCGAAGCCTACAGTAAGCACTGTTGAAAGCAAGACTTCGCCGATTGAAAAAGCGATTCAGCAACAAAAAACTGAAAAAACACTTCAAACAGAAGATAATCTAAAAGTCTTGACTGCATTTAAAGTCGCACCTTCGCAAAATTTCTTTGCAGAACAGAATTACCGCTTCACCCGCTTTGTACAAAGTATTTTTTCGAGCGATCATTCTTAAGCAGTACCAAAACACAACAGCGCTGAATATTTCCGGATTTAAAAGCCACATCACTCAATGTTGAATAAAGCATTAAGTGATGTGGCTTTTTCGCTATAATAGCTGCAATTTTATATCTAAGATTAGATCCGGCTATGACTGTTCGTACTCGTATTGCACCTTCTCCTACTGGTTTTCCGCATGTAGGTACTGCCTATATCGCCTTGTTTAACTTATGTTTTGCTAAACAGCATGGCGGTGAATTCATTCTTCGTATTGAAGATACTGATCAACTGCGCTCAACGCCTGAATCTGAAAAAATGATCCTGGATTCATTGCGCTGGTTGGGTCTGAACTGGTCTGAAGGTCCTGATGTCGGTGGCCCGCATGCGCCGTATCGCCAGTCAGAACGTATGGATATCTATAAAAATTATGCCTTGGAACTGGTAGAGAAAGGTCATGCTTTCTACTGTTTCGCAACTGCTGAAGAACTGGATCAAATGCGTGCAGAACAGCAGGCACGTGGTGAGTCGCCACGTTATGACGGTCGCGGTCTGAATCTCACTCAAGAAGAAGTTGAGCGCCGTTTGGCCGCTGGTGAACCACACGTCATCCGTATGAAAGTACCAACCGAAGGCGTATGTAAATTCAATGACATGCTACGTGGCGAAGTGGAAATTCCATGGGCGCAAGTAGACATGCAAATCCTGCTAAAAACCGATGGCCTCCCAACCTACCATTTAGCAAACGTAGTAGATGATCATTTGATGCAAATCACCCACGTAATTCGTGGTGAAGAATGGATTCCATCTGCGCCGAAACATCAGTTACTGTATCAATATTTCGGTTGGGACATGCCGGTACTATGCCACATGCCACTGCTGCGTAACCCGGATAAATCTAAGCTGTCTAAACGTAAAAACCCGACCTCAATTAACTATTACAGAGACATCGGTGTACTGCCTGAAGCCTTGTTGAACTACTTGGGTCGTATGGGCTGGTCAATGCCAGATGAAAGTGAAAAATTCACTTTGGCTGAAATGATTGAGCATTTTGATATCAAACGTGTATCCCTCGGTGGTCCGATCTTTGATGTTGAGAAATTGAACTGGTTAAATGGTCAATGGATCAAGGCACTCAGCCCGGCTGAACTTCTAGACACCTTATTGGCCTGGAAAGCAGATCGTGCCAAATTAGAAGAAATTGCAGCTGCGATTCAACCGCGTATTAACCTGCTGTCTGAAGCTGTGAACTGGTCTGCACATTATTTCAACCATTTCCCGACCCTGTCTAAAGAACAGTTTGAAAGCAAGAAACTGTCGGATGAACAGGTACGTCAAAGTCTTCAATTCGCAATTTGGCGTTTAGAAAGCCTGTTTACTTGGAATAACGACACGGTGAGCCAGACCTTGATGGACTTGGCGACACAGATGGAAATCAAGTTACGTGATTTCATGCCTGCGTTCTTTATTGCGATCGCCGGTTCGACTGCGTCTACACCCGTGATGCAAACGATGGTGACCATTGGTCCTGATTTAACCTTTGCACGTTTACGTCATGCGCTGGAAATTGTCGGTGGTCCAAGCAAAAAAGAGCTGAAAGTCTGGGAAAAACTCAATGAAAGCTTAAAGTTGCCGAAAAATGAAGCAGTTGATTAAGCTTAATTAATTTTTGTGTTGACGTGTGAGCGCGATATCCCTAATATAGCGCTCACACAGACTGGGGTCATAGCTCAGTTGGTAGAGCGCTACAATGGCATTGTAGAGGTCAGGAGTTCGATCCTCCTTGACTCCACCAAATCAAGTCTTGCTTTAGCTGTGTTATTTGCCTCAATTGTCCCTATCGTCTAGAGGCCTAGGACATCGCCCTTTCACGGCGGTAACCGGGGTTCGAATCCCCGTAGGGACGCCATATTCAAGATGACCATAATATATTATGGTCATCTTATAAAAAACCCAAGCATTGCGACTTGGGTTTTTTATTGCCTGTATATTTTATGTTGGGCAATATTTCGGTTTCTTCGCATCTTCCGATAAAATAATCAGTAATTTAGAATTTTGGAGTTGTAATGCAATATCGTTGCCCTAAGTGTCAAAGCCCGAAAATCATGCCAGTGGCCCAGCCAGGTCAAGCAGCTCCACGTCCAGTGGTTCCTAAAAGCTTAATGTTTCTGGTTCCTGCCCTGTTCCTGTTGCTATTGCTGGTGATTATTAGCATCGCGATGTGGATTTTTGGCGATGGTGCAGGTACCACTTTACAGACTGCGACTGTGATCGTCTTTATTCTTTCTTTGATCGCAGGCTTTATGTTCTATAAGGACTTACCTGATTTTAAAATTTCAATGCAGGCATTCATGCAAACACAAAAGAAATGGAAATGCCGTGAATGTAATCATGAGTGGGAAATCTAATTTACCCTCCACCATATAATAAACATAAAAAAACCAGCCCTAAGGCTGGTTTTTTATTTACAAAAGTCGGAGATGATTAAACACCGATTTTGCGATATTTTTGACGCTTCGCTACAAGATCATCACCATCACGCTTACGGCGATATTCTTCAAACTCAGCATAGTTACCAGTGAAGAATTCAGGGGTTTCACCTTCAAATGACAAGATGTGCGTTGCAATACGATCCAAGAACCAACGGTCATGCGAGATCACCATCACAGTACCCGGGAATACCAGAATGGCATCCTCAAGTGCACGCAAGGTTTCGATGTCCAAGTCGTTCGATGGTTCATCCAGCAAGATCACGTTTGCACCCATTTGCAGGATTTTCGCAAGTTGTAAACGGTTACGCTCACCACCTGACAATTGACCTACGCGCTTTTGCTGATCTTGGCCTTTAAAGTTAAAGCGACCGATATACGCACGAGATGCGATTTCGTAATCACCAATCTTCAAGATATCTAAACCACCAGACACTTCTTCCCAGACAGTTTTGTTGTTGTCTAGCGTGTCACGGATCTGACCGACATAAGCCACTTTAACCGATTCACCCAGCGTTACCGTACCGGTATCTGGTTGCTGTTCGCCAGTCATCATACGGAATAGCGTGGTTTTACCCGCACCGTTCTCACCCACGATACCCACAATTGCAGCAGGTGGTACTGTGAACGTTAAATCTTTGTACAGTAAGCGATCACCAAACGATTTACTGATGCCTTCAACTTCTACAACCTTGTTGCCCAGACGTGGGCCAGGTGGAATGTAGATTTCAGAAGTTTCGTTACGTTGCTGGAATTCGCGCGAGTTAAGCTCTTCAAAACGCTCCATACGCGCTTTGTTTTTCTTTTGCTGACCTTTGGCATTAGAACGAACCCATTCAAGTTCTTTTTTCAATGCTTTAGCAAAAGATTCTTCCTGCTTGTTCTCTTGCTCTAAACGGGCATTTTTCTGCTCAAGCCAAGAAGAGTAGTTACCTTGATACGGAATGCCCATACCACGGTCAAGCTCCAGAATCCATTCAGCAACGTTATCCAAGAAGTAACGGTCATGCGTAATAGCGACGATGGTACCCGGGAAGTCTTTCAAGAAACGTTCCAACCAAGATACAGATGAAGCATCTAAATGGTTCGTTGGTTCGTCTAGAAGTAACATATCTGGTTTAGACAGAAGTAATCGGCACAGCGCCACACGACGACGTTCACCACCTGAAAGCTTAGATACATCTGCATCCCAAGCAGGCAAGTTCAATGCTGCAGCTGCTTGATCCATCTGGTTCGCAAGGTTATGCGCATCCCAAGTCTGGATAATCGCTTCAAGCTTCTCTTGCTCTTTCGCAAGTGCATCGAAATCCGCATCTTCTGCTGCATATTCCGCAAAGACTTCATCCAGACGTGCCAAGGCATCAAGCGGTTCACGTAAACCATCTTCGACGTTACCACGAACGTCTTTAGTTTCATCTAAAGGTGGTTCTTGCTCAAGATAACCGATTTTTATACCCGGTTGCGCACGTGCTTCACCAGAGAAATCTTTATCTACGCCCGCCATAATACGAAGCAAGGTAGATTTACCTGCACCGTTTAAACCAAGCACACCAATTTTAGCGCCTGGGAAAAATGATAAGGAGATGTCTTTCAGGATTTCGCGCTTAGGCGGAACCATCTTCGACACTCGGTTCATCGTGTAAATATATTGGGCCACGTAGGACTCCTCAACTGAAAAACCAAATGGGGTTAAAACAACCACCCCAGCTCAAAAATGAGCGAAAAAATAATCGGCTATTATACGCAGAAAGCTGCGAAAACATAAGCCATTGCCATGAACTTCAATGCATTGTTACAAGTTTATTGATGATGTTTTTTTAAACAGTTGTTTTCAGTAAAATAAACGACTCAAATCCAGGTCGATATATGAATATTTCATATATTTATTTCAATAAAATTGCACTTTTACTCATATGTGAAAATGCTACACTCAAGCCATAAACTTAAACAAGAAGATCAAACAGAATGAGTTATAAAGCAGAAACCCTTGCGATTCATGCAGGTTATACCCCAGAAGCAACCACCAAAGCTGTGGCAGTGCCGATTTACCAAACCACGTCTTATGCCTTTGACAATACTCAACATGGGGCCGATCTCTTTGATTTAAAGGTTCAGGGCAATATCTATACCCGAATTATGAACCCGACCACTGCGGTTCTGGAACAACGTGTCGCAGCACTGGAAGGTGGAATTGGCGCGCTGGCTTTGGCCTCTGGCATGGCTGCGATTACTTACGCGATTCAGACCATTGCGGAAGCGGGTGACAACATTGCTTCTGTGTCAACGCTTTACGGAGGTACCTATAATCTTTTTGCGCACACCCTGCCCAAACAGGGTATTGAAGTCCGTTTCTTTGATTATGAAAAGCCGGAAAGTCTGCGTGACTTGATTGATGAAAAAACCAAACTGGTCTTTGTCGAATCGATTGGTAATCCACTGGGTAATATTATTGATCTGGAAGCCATTGCTAAAATTGCACATGAATATGGCGTACCGGTGATTGTCGACAATACCGTTGCCACCCCAGTACTACAAAAATCTTTCGACTTTGGTGCGGATATTGTGGTGCATTCCCTGACCAAATATATCGGTGGTCATGGCAATTCAATTGGCGGCATTATTGTGGATAGCGGCAAATTCCCGTGGGGTAAATACCCTGAACGTTTCCCTGCCCTGAATACGCCTGATCCAAGCTACCATGGCGTGAACTATGTCGAAGTTTTGGGGGAAGCAGCATATATCGCACGTGCGCGTGTAGTGCCACTGCGTAATACCGGCGCTGCGATCAGTCCGCAGAATGTGTTTTTGATTCTGCAAGGTCTGGAAACTTTAAGCTTGCGTATGGAACGTCATACCGAAAATGCACTGAAAGTCGCTGAATATCTGCAAAAACATCCTAAAGTGAAATGGGTCAATTACGCCGGCCTGAAAGATCACCCACAGCATGCCTTGGCACAGAAATATGTGAAAGGTAAACCTTCTGCCATTCTGACCTTTGGGGTAGAACATGGTCTCGAAGGCGGCACACGTTTTATTGATGCCCTGCAATTGTTCACCCGTCTGGTCAATATCGGCGACGCTAAAAGTCTGGCCTGCCATCCGTCGACTACTACGCATCGTCAGCTCAATGCCGAAGAGTTAAAATCGGCAGGCGTCAGTGAGGATATGGTGCGTTTATCCATTGGGATTGAACATAGTGATGACCTGATTGCCGATCTGGAACAGGCGCTGGCGGCCGTTTAAAAAGGTGCCCGAGCCGCTTCGAAACCTCATCATTTTGGTGAGGTTTTTTTATTTATTTTCTAAAACAGCCACTTGCTTTACTTTTTATTTTCATGTTAAAAGTTAAATGAAAGAGTGAACACAAATAGAGCAATTACTCTAATTTTTATTTTAATTTCAATACTTTAATTTATAGATTTTCCTGAAGAATTGGTTATCATATCTGGACTCACCTTCGCTCTCATCTTCTGTTAGAGCGCCATAGACCTTTAATAAAAATAATTTGAACGCTGACTTCAAATTAGGGATAACAAACGTGAAAACTAGACTACACAAACAACTGGAAAAACGTGTTGCAGGTAAAACCGTCCTGATTACCGGTGCATCCAGCGGTATTGGTTTAACGACAGCACATCAACTGGCGGATGCAGGTGCCCATGTTTTACTGGTAGCCCGTACTCAGGAAACCCTAGAACAAGTAAAATCAGAAATTGAAGCCAAAGGCGGCAAAGCCTCAATCTTTCCATGTGATTTAAACAATATGGAAGCGATTGATGAAGTCTCCAAACAGATTATTGCCTCAGTTGATCATATTGATATTCTGATCAATAATGCAGGACGTTCGATCCGCCGTGCCGTGCATGAGTCAGTAGATCGTTTTCATGATTTTGAACGGACCATGCAGCTGAACTATTTTGGCGCCGTGCGTCTGGTGATGAATATCCTGCCGCAAATGATGATTCGTCGTGCGGGTCATATTATTAACATCAGCTCAATTGGTGTACTGGCCAATGCCACCCGCTTTTCGGCCTATGTTGCTTCAAAAGCTGCGCTGGATGCCTTTAGCCGCTGCCTGTCTGCAGAAGTACATTCACATAAAATCGCAATCACATCGATCTATATGCCTTTGGTGCGCACTCCAATGATTGCGCCAACTAAAATTTATAAATATGTCCCAACGCTTTCTCCGGAACAGGCGGCTGACCTGATTGCCTATGCGATTGTGAAACGTCCGAAGAAAGTGGCGACCGGTTTGGGCCGCCTGGCTTCCATTACCTATTCCATTGCACCGGATATCAACAATGTCTTGATGTCGATTGGTTATAACCTGTTCCCAAGTTCAACTGCATCTGTGGGTCAACCGCAAAAACTGAACTTGGTGCAAAAAGCATATGCGCGTCTGTTCCCGGGCGAACACTGGTAATTTTTTATATGGTTTTCATACGGATAATTGAATGAAAATACCAGCCGCCAACTAGGCGGCTTTTCTATGGCTCAGTTTTGTAAGATCTGAAATAAAGTGGACTGATTTAAAAAACCACGACACAGCCTGTCCTGATCAACACAGATTTTTGCCGCAAATGCTGCGAGATCACGTACACTATCAGCGGATATTTCCTATCCGTATTTTTATATTTTGATTGAAATGATGGAAACCCTTATGAACAACGCGCAATGGCTCGATGAAGTAAAATTTAACGAACAAGGATTAGTCCCTGCCATTGCCCAGCATCATCAAACTGGACGTGTGTTGATGGTAGCCTGGATGAACCGTGAAGCCTTGGCTTTAACTGCCGAAAAAAATCAGGCAGTGTATTTCTCTCGTTCACGCAGCAAGTTATGGCATAAGGGCGAAGAATCAGGACATTTTCAGACCGTACATGAAATCCGTCTGGACTGTGATGCCGACGTGATTGTGCTGCAAATTGAACAGCATGGTGGTATTGCCTGCCATACCGGCCGCGAATCATGTTTCTATCGCAAGCTCACGCCAATGGGCTGGGAAATTGTCGATGCACAGCTGAAAGATCCGTCTGCGATTTATGGTGAAAAATCCACGAATCCGCATACGCTGGCGATGCAAGCGTCAACCGCGCAATCTGAGCAGGTCGAAGTCCTGTCTTATCTGGGCCAGATGATGGCAGAACGCAAACAGGCCGATCCGGACTCCTCTTATGTGGCCAAGCTGTATCATAAAGGCCTGAACAAGATTCTGGAAAAAGTCGGTGAAGAAAGCTTTGAAACCGTGCTAGCAGCCAAAGACTTTGACCAAGATGCTTCCGCAGACCATAAAAATGATCTGATCTATGAAGTGGCAGATCTTTGGTTCCATACTATCGTCATGCTCGGCTATTTCGACTTGGATGTGCAATTGGTATTAAATGAACTGGCTCGTCGCCAAGGCTTGTCCGGCCTGGTTGAAAAAGCCAACCGTCAGCATTAAGCCTTGAATTCATCTGTGTCTGATTTAAAAAAACCGACCGCGACCTATGAGCAGGCCACTGCCATTGATAATGCACGTCTGGGCAAATCCTTTAAGGTGATTGCCTATGCAGGTACAGGTAAAACCACTACCCTGCAAATGATCAGTGATGCCATGCCGCAAAGACGTGGCATGTATCTGGCTTTTAACAAGGCCATTGCCAGTGAAGCACAGGCCAAGTTTCACCGGGGTGTCGATTGCCGGACTTTTCACTCGCTGGCGTTTCGCAGTGTTCCACGTGGAGTCACCGACAAACTGCGCTTGCCGCGCTTGAGTCCAAGTTTTATTGCAAAAGAATACCGGCTTGAACCGATGACCATGCGCCGCATGATGGGTGGGCGTTATGAAAAATATGTCTTGATGCCTTCGCGTCTGGCAAGCTTGGTCGCCAATGCTGTTGGTCATTTCTGCTCGACCAGTTCGCAATACCCTGCCCCACGGCATATCCAGGCGCCGAGCTGGTTGCATCCGGATGATATCGAGACTTTACAGAAGAAACTTTATCCGGCAGTCGAACGACGCTGGCTAGAGTCGATTGATCCAAATCATCAGGCAGGCATTGGTCATGACATTTACCTGAAACTCTGGGCGTTGTCTGAACCGAATATCCCGGCCGACTATGTGCTGTTCGATGAAGCTCAGGATGCCGATCCCTTAATGCTGGGAATTTTGCTGAAACAGCGCAGCACCCAGGTGATCTATGTCGGAGATGCGCATCAGCAGATTTATGCCTGGCGTGGTGCAGTGAATGCCATGCAGCAACTACCTTTACCTGAATCACGTCTGACCACCTCATTTCGTTTTGGCCCTGAAATTGCCCTGAATGCCAATGCCATTTTAGGTGCCTTAAATGAAACTGTGCCTTTACTCGGCAATCCGCAATTAGACTCTAAAGTCGTGAATAAACCGCATACCAAAATGCGCGATGCAATTTTATGCCGGACCAATGCTCGTGCAATGGAATTGTTATTAGCGGGTTTAGTTCGTGGCGATAAAGTCAGCCTGCAAGCCGATCACGTCAAACTGAATCGTTTTGTCGATGCGGCTGCCATGCTGAAACAGGGTAAACGTGTGGTTGATGTGCCGGAACTGGCCTGGTTCAACTCCTGGCATGATGTCCATGAATACTGTGAAACTAATGAAGGCAGTGACATCAAGCCACTGGTCAAACTGGTGGACGAACATGGCACCGATCCGCTGAAAAAAGCTCTGGCTAAAATCACACCAATTGCCCAGGCCGACTATATTATTTCCACGGCACACAAGGCCAAAGGTCTGGAATGGGATCGGGTTCATATTGAAGATGACTATCAGTTTAAGCTGAATGAAAAAGACCATAAAATTAGTGATGAAGAATTAAGATTACTTTACGTGGCCTGTACACGTGCTAAAGTGAGTTTAAATATTCATCACATTTATGACCTGATTCAGCAACTGAAGATCAAGATGCCGCAGTCGCTTCGGCAGGCAGTCGGTTAAAGTGCATGGCATGGATGTAAATATCATAGGACAGGTAATCTATGCACATCCAAGCGCTTCAACTGAAACATACCCTGCATTTTTCCGACATTCAGCTCCAGTTTAATTATCCGCAATGCCCGGTCACCTTGATTCTGGGCAATCAGGGAACTGGCAAAACTACGCTTTTACGTTTTAGCTATCAGGCACTGACCTGGTTTGCAGCCCGTTATCGCGACAGCCGTGCTGCGGGTCTGGTGATGCAAGATCAGGACATCATGCAAACCCGGCTGCAATCCAAAATCGATATCCGGATTGGTTTTCCTGAAGAGATGGGCAGCTTGCCAGAATCCAGTCAGTCTGAGCCTGCGAACCTACAAAGCTGTTCATGGCAAATCTACAAGACTTTAAACAGTCAGGGGCTGGGTTTTAGCAAAGCAGAAACCTCACAGCTTGAAAGTGTTCTCAGCTTGTATCAGAAAGCCCGCTTGCACGATCCCCTGCTCGGCTTGCCCCTGATTGCCTATTATCCTGCTGAACGTTTTACCAATGAAGTCAATCTGCTCAACAAAAATAACCCGGCCATTCTCCAGTCCGCACATGCTTATGAAATTACTGCGATTCCTTTCACCACCTTTGCCCGTTTTTTTGAATGGTTTCGTGAAATCAGTGATATTGAAAATGCGCAAAGTGCTAAGCTTATGGATCAGATTTTGGCGCGTGCCTTACAGCAGCCAGAGGATATTCGCGGAGATGAACTGGCCCGGCAGATCAAGAAAGCCCAGGCACATCTGCATGCACCAAATCTCAGCGCTTTAAAACAGGCGTTGTCACTGATCCTGCCAGAAGTCAGCCAGATTTATTTAAAATACCAGCCCAAGCTGCAACTGATGGTAACCTATCAGCAACAGACCTTTAGCTTCCAGCAACTGCCCAACAGTATCCGCAACTGGATTGCGCTGGTGGGTGATATTGTGCGGCGTCTTTGTCTATTGAATCCCAATAGTTTATTTCCATGTCAGGAAGGTATAGGTGTTTTACTGATTGATGCGATTGATCATCAACTGGATCAGGAGATGGCAGCAGTAATCCTGTCACGCCTGCATCAGGCTTTTCCTAACTTGCAGATTATTGCGACCGGCAACCGGCCTGAATTACTGGAACAGGCACACGCCTTTCAATGTCTGAAACTGGAAAATAAACAGCTGCACCCCATTCATCTTGAAAGTATGAAAACCCAGTTTGATCAGATCTACGCAGAGCTGGAACTGCAGCGAAATAAAGATATCTCGCCCGAAGATACTTTATTGGAAACGGTCACCGAACCCATCACACCGCTTGCTGTATTGCAAATGATTCAACAACAGTTAAATCCGGAACAGCAACAAGAATTGCTCGCTTTACTTGCTCAGGAGCATCATCCGACGCTACCTCAGTCGCTCTAAACAGATTCAAAAAAATAAGAGCGACTGTTTGAGTAAACAAGGAAGCCTTTTCAGCATTCTCTTTTTGCCCTGATTAAACTATTTTGAGTCAAATTTACAATCAATGCCTGCAATTTAATCTTAATTTTCGGTCACTTCTAGATGATCTGTTTAAGCATGCAGCGCCTGTTAAAACCGAGCCGGCGTATAATTTATAAGTTCTACATAAAAACGTTGATGTTGTTGTTATCCTGTAATATGATCGGTTTTATTTGCGAATTTCATTGTAAAATCGGAATTTGCTATCGTTTATAAGTTGCGCAATACAACTGTTTTATATTCTTTTTGAATATTCTTTTGGCTTTCAAGATTGAGAAGTTTGGGTTGCTCCTTGTGGTCCTGTAGTCCTTGAAAGATAAAGATTCACCTTAGGTTGGTCAAAACCTAAATCATGACAATGGATACGAGTGTGCTGCCGATTATTATATTGTTACCGTTAGTATTAGGCACAACCCTTGTCTCGTGGCTGAAACAATTTTCGCGCGGGGTAACGGCTTTAGGGGCAATTGGTGTCAGCCTCAGCAGTTTCTTATTATTATTGAGTCAGGCGCCTGCCATATTTGATGGCGCAGTGATTACCCAGACCTGGTCCTGGCTGCCCCAGCTCGGCATCGATTTCAGTTTTCGCCTGGATTCTCTGGGACTGCTGTTTGCCTTGCTGATCAGCGGAATTGGTACCCTGATTTATATTTATGCCTATTATTATCTCAATCCAAAAAATTCACTGAGCAAACTGTATCTTCTGCTGATGCTGTTTATGGCCGCTATGCTCGGGATTTCATTGTCAAATAACCTGATTATCTTATTGGTTTTCTGGGAACTAACCAGTATTTCATCCTTCCTGCTGGTGGGTTACTGGAGCAATTACGAAGCGGCGCAACGTGGCTCACGTATGGCCCTGACCATTACCGGAATGGGTGGTCTGGCGATGCTGGGCGGTTTTGTCCTGCTCGGTCAAATCACCGGCACTTATCAGCTTGATCAAATCCTGACGATGACTGAGCAGATTCAGTCCCATCATTTATTTGTTCCAACCTTGTTGCTGATTTTACTTGGTGCCTTTACCAAAAGTGCGCAGTTCCCGTTCCACTTCTGGTTGCCGAATGCCATGGCTGCACCGACACCGGTCTCTGCCTATTTGCACTCGGCCACCATGGTCAAAGCCGGTTTATTCCTGGTAGCACGTTTGCTCCCGATCTTTGCCGGTGCTGCACTGTTTCATAATATTGTGACCTTTGTTGGTCTGTTTACCCTGTGCATGGCCGCCTTCTTTGCCATTTTTAAGGAAGACCTGAAAGGCTTGCTCGCCTATTCAACTATCAGCCATTTAGGTCTGATCATGTGTCTGCTCGGGATTGGTTCACCATTGGCTGTTGCAGCAGCGATTTTCCATATTATTAACCATGCCACCTTTAAAGCAGCACTGTTTATGATTGCCGGAATCATCGATCATGAATCCGGGACTCGTGACTTACGTAAACTGTCTGGCCTATGGCAATTATTGCCCTTTACCGCAACATTGACCATGATCACGGCAGCATCCATGGCGGGTGTACCGTTGACCAATGGTTTCCTGTCCAAGGAAATGTTCTTTACCGAACTGGTCGCCAGTTTAAGTGGCCCACTTATGGTCGGCTCCGCTATTGTCGCGACACTGGCCGGGATTTTTGCGGTGGCTTATTCCATTCGACTGGTGCATGGGGTCTTTTTCGATGGTCCGCTAGGCAAGCAGGTCCCGAATAAAGATGCACATGAACCTGCCTTTGGTATGCGCGCACCGGCCACTTTGTTAGCAATTTTATGTATTTTAGTCGGTCTATTACCCGCTCTTCTAGTAGAAAAAATTGTTAATAGCACCACTCAAGCGACAACCCAAAATTTTGATTTTGAAGGTACCCATCTGGCGCTTTGGCATGGTTTCAACCTGCCCCTGCTGATGAGTGTGATTGCTCTGCTCGGCGGAATAATCTTTTACTTTTCTCTCGCCAAAGGTGGCGCCTTACGTGAAATCGACTTGGATCCAAAACTGGGCCGCTTACAGGGCCGGGTGCTGTTCGATCTGTTTTTGAAAAATTTGCTGCTAAATTCACGCCGTTTCCGCCGTGCCACTGAAAATGGCAAATTACAAAGCTATTTATTGTGGATTGTAATTTTTACCGTCGGGCTGGTGGGATTCCCATTACTCAGCAATGCGGTGGGTACGGGTACACGCGAGCTGACCCATGCCCCTGCCCTGGCGATTATCTTATGGTTACTGCTGTTCTCTGCCTGCTGGATGCTGCTGTGGTTCCATCATGAGCGGATTAAAGCGGTACTGATTAGCGGTGCAGTCGGCCTGGTCGTCACCATGGTCTTTATCGGCTTTTCGGCGCCCGATCTGGCACTGACCCAGATTACGGTCGATGTGGTCACCACGGTTCTGCTCCTGATGAGTTTATCTTTACTGCCGCAGTTAACCCCATATGAATCGAGCCCGACCCGTCGCTGGCGCGATGCCATTATTGCCTTGGGCGGCGGTCTCGGAATTGCGGCAATTGCCTGGCTGATCATGACCCGTGATCACAATTCCATTTCATGGTTCTTCCTGCAACAGTCCATTCCTCTGGGCGGCGGAACCAATGTGGTGAATGTGATTCTGGTCGACTTCCGTGGTTTCGATACCTTCGGCGAAATTACCGTCCTGGGGATTGCCGCAATTGGTGTACTCAGCTTGATGGATGGCATGCGTGCGCATGGTACCACCATGACCCAAGGCCTGACCTATCGTTTTAATCCTTCCCCGCTGATGTTGCGTATTACTGCATCCTGGATTTTGCCGGTCGCGCTAGTGGTCAGCCTGTATATCTTTTTGCGTGGCCATAACCTGCCGGGCGGTGGATTCATTGCCGGACTGGTGACTTCACTGGCACTTATTATTCAATATATTGCAGTGGGACAGGACAAAACCGAACAGTTGCTTGGCGCCAAATCCGGTCGCCTGTATGAAATCTGGATCGGGATCGGCTTAACGATTGCAGGGTTGACCGGAATCGCGGCCTGGTTCTGGTCACGTCCATTCCTGACCAGTGCACATATTTATGTCTCTCCGCCCATCATTGGAGAAATGCATCTGGCTTCGGCTGCACTGTTTGATGTCGGCGTCTATGTCACTGTTGTCGGTGCGACCATGCTGATGATTTCGGTCTTGGGCGATTCACGTCACTCAAGCATGACTGGCCCCGTACCAAGAGGATAATAGAATGATCAGTTTAGAATTTTTATTAGCCTCTGCGATTGGCCTGCTGACAGCCACAGGCATTTATCTGATCCTGCGTGCCCGTACCTTCCCGGTGGTGTTGGGCTTGGCCATGATTGGTTATGCGGTCAACCTGTTTTTATTTGCCATGGGCCGGATTCAGATGAATTCGCCTGCAGTATTAACCGAAGCCGCGAATGTGACTGACCCTCTACCTCAGGCACTGGTGCTGACGGCCATCGTGATTGGCTTTGCCACCACTGCCTTTATTGTCCAACTGGCACTGCGTAGCCGCTACGAATCAGGAACAGACCACGTTGACTCAAAAGAAGATATCCCCCAGATTGATCCACGTGAGGATGAGCCTTAATGACTGATCTTCTCAATTTCTGGACTCAACATACTCCTATTTTCAGCATTCTTTTGCCGGCCTTTACCGCTTTTGCCTTGGTACTTTTGGGAAATCCGGGTGCAGGCTCTCTGATCACGGACTGGCGTCAACCCTGGCGTCGTGGTATCAGCCATCTCTCGGGAATCTTGGGCCTGATCATTGCCGTTAGCTATCTGATAAACAGCAGCGAGGGCCAAATCAGCGTATACACCCTCAGCGAATGGGCAGCACCATTCGGGATCGTGCTGGTCCTGGATCAGCTCTCGGCCATGATGCTGGTCTTGACCTATGCGCTCGCCTTGCCTGTGGTCTGGTATGCCAGCAAAGAATGGGACTTACGCGGCCGTTATTTCCATGCCATGGTGCATTTCCTGCTCATGGGTCTGACTGGTGCATTCCTGACCGGCGATTTGTTCAACCTGTTTGTGTTCTTTGAAATTTTGCTGATGGCGTCTTATGTACTGCTGTTGCATGGACAAGGCAAGGCACGTTTTCAGCTGGGAATTCATTATGTCACCATTAACCTGCTGGCATCTGCGCTATTCCTGATTGGACTCGGGATGATTTATGGCAGTGTCGGTAGCCTGAATATGGCCGATGTGGCCCGTTTGATGCCAACACTTGCAGAAGATCAGCATAAACTGGCCGTTGCCGGTGGCTTGATGCTCTTCGTGGTGTTTGGAATCAAAGCAGCAATGCTGCCGGTGGGTTTCTGGTTACCCAAAACCTATGCGGTGGCCACGACTCCTGTAGCAGCGCTCTTTACTATCATGACTAAAGTCGGGATTTATGCAATTTTGCGTATCAACGGCACGGTTTTTGATGATGAATATAGCCATCAGATTCTGATGAACTGTCTGCTGGTGATTGGTCTGGTCACATCCGTCTATGGGGTAATCTGTGCAATTGGCACCGAACGTCTGCGCCGTTTTGTCGGTTTTATGGTGCTGTCTTCAGTCGGAACGATTCTGGTGGCCATTGGCCTGAATAATACTGCAGCCTGGGCGGGTGCGCTGTATTATCTGGTACACAGTACCCTGATTGCGGCCGCATTTTATATTCTATCGGGCTGGATTACCTCGCAGCGCGGTGAATTTAAAGATCATTTTAAAATCGCCCCACTGATGAAACAGAACAAGCTGGTTTCGATTGTCTATTTCATCATCGCCTTGATGATGGCAGGCCTGCCACCGTTTAGTGGATTCTTCGGTAAAATCTTTATTTTGCAGGCTTCTGCTAATTCAGACTATCAGATGATCATTATTCTGACCATTTTACTGGTAAGTTTCCTCAGTATTCTGGCCTTTACGCGGGTCGGTTTTATCCTGTTCTGGCGTTCGACCAGACCTGAAGATGATCTTGATTCTGAAGAGTTTCATAAATATGAAGCTCTGCCGAGTAAGGCGCCGGCACGTAATGACCGGGTGATTTATATATTGCTGGCAGGCTTAACCGCCTACGTGATGTTTGCCGGACCGATTTATCAATATAATTATCAGACTGCGGAACAGATCAAAAACAATTCAGTCTATGAAGCCGCGCTGTTAAAACCGGATGCAGAAGGTCAGTTTATTAGCGTCCAGCCATTCGATCCGAAGTATTTGCCAGAAACCAAATATGGTGGTGAGGTGATAGATCCTAATGCGCATCTGATTCCTTATGTGATTTCAGAAGCGACCTTGAAAGGTGAACATATTTCAGAATTCAAGCAACGCCAGATTGACCAGCAGCATATTGAACAGACCGAATATGATGATAATCAACTTAAACCGGCGGAGGGACCTTAATGGCTGAATCATTATTTCAACACTGGTTCCCGCATCCACTGGTTTCTGTGATTGTAGGACTGAGCTGGGTTTTACTAGCACACAGCCTGGACGCTGGAACCCTGCTGATGGCCTTGCTACTCGCAGTCATCATTCCACGTATGGTCGAACCCTTTATTGACTATACCCCCGATATCCAGTGGACTCCTGCCCTGCACCTGTTCTTCGTCGTAGTTTGGGATATTGTCGTAGCTAATATTAAAGTCGCAAAACTGGTGCTTGGTCCAACCAAGAACCTGCATCCGAAATGGTTCCGTGTGCCTTTAGATACCGAACATGAAGAAGTCAACACCTTGCTGGCGATGATTATTACCACCACACCGGGCACGGTATCTGCAGGGATTGACCAGGATCGTGGTGATATTCTGGTGCATGCCTTAAGCACAGAGGATGAAGCAGCAGAAATCGAAACGATCAAACAGCGCTATGAACGCCCGCTCATTGAGATTTTTAATGCACGATCAGGAGAAAAAGCATGACGATTCTACCTTATGCATTATTGATTTGTCTGGGTGCGGTAACAATCTCCATGTTACTGTGTCTGATCCGGCTGATTACCGGCCCCTCTATTGTGGACCGCCTGCTGGCACTGGACACCCTGTTTTTGAATGCCACCTGTCTGGTGGTGATTTTAGGCATTTACTGGAGCAGCACATTTCTGTTTGAAGGCGCTCTCTTGGTCGCGATGCTAGGCTTTGTCTCGACCGCAGCCTTGGCGCGTTATTTCACTACTGGCCATGTCATCGACTAGGAGTTTTTAAATGTCTTTAATTTTAGAAATACTGGTGTCGATTTTTCTATTGATTGGTGCTTTCTTTATGCTGGTCGGCGGAATTGGGATGGTGCGTTTGCCCGATCTGTTCATGCGTCTGCATGCACCGACCAAATCCAGTACTTTGGGCCTCGGCAGTTTTTTAATTGCGGCGATGATTTTCTCTGCCATGTATGGCCGTTTCGGTTTTGCTGAAGTGCTGATTACCCTGTTCGCCTTTATCACTGCGCCAGTATCTGCCAATCTGATGGCACAAGCTGCATTACATTTGCGTTTACGTTCTTTGAGTGGTGAAGTACCGGAAACGCTAGAACGCCCCCTGCCTTGGCAGCGTTCACGCCGTCGTACCTTTTATGAAAAGAAAATCAATCGCAATGATGATTTAGATTAATTAAGCAAGCGATTCCAGTTCTCCCAAATCTCAAAATAGAGAGATAAAAAAAGCCACCCGAAGGTGGCTTTTTTAGTCCTAAGACTTATTCATCATCTTTTTTTGCTTCAGCTTCAGGTAAGTCCTTCACTGCTTCAGCGATCAGACCAAACATATAGTTACCATATGCATTGGTCTTATCGTAATGGAAACGTAGACGAGGCGTAATACGGGTTTTGATACGACGACTCAGCTCGTGGCGCAGGAAACCAGATGCTTTGTTCAACACATCCAGAGTTTCTTTATTGGCCTCTTGGCTTTGCTCATCGCCAAGTTCACGTCCCATCACAGTGACATAAACTTCCGCATATCCCAGGTCTGGGCTCACCTTCACCGCAGAGATGGTCACCAGACCACCTAAGCGTGGATCTTTCAGCTCCTGACGGATCAGTTCGGACAACTCGCGTTGTACTGTATCCGCCATACGCTTCAGACGTTGACTACCCGCCATTAAAGACTCCGTTTAATCAATTGAACATCGTACACTTCGATCTTATCAAGTGCTTTGATGTCTTTATAGCCTTTCACCGCAAGACCACATTCCATACCGGCACGAACTTCTTCAACCACTTCTTTGTAGCGACGAAGAGATTCAAGCTCGCCCTGGAACACAACCACGTCATCACGTAATACGCGAATCGGTTTGTTACGATGCAATACGCCTTCAAGTACCATACAGCCCGCAGCCGCACCAAACTTACTTGAGTGGAATACTTCACGTACTTGTGCAACACCCAGAATCGTTTCACGATGTTCTGGTGCAAGCTTACCGCTCATTGCTGCTTTCACATCATCAATCAATTGATAGATGATTGAGTAGTAACGAATGTCGATACTGTCTGCATCTGCTTTTTGACGCGCAGCGTTGTCCGCACGTACGTTAAAGCCGAGTAGAACTGCTTCTGAAGATTCAGCCAGTGTCACGTCAGACTCAGTGATCGCACCTACACCAGAACCGATGATACGTACTTTAACTTCATCAGTCGCAAGCTCAGCAAGTGCAACGTGTAATGCTTCCAAGGTACCGCGTACGTCAGTTTTCAACACAACATTTACGATAGGCACATCTTTCTTGCCCATAGACGCCATGATGTTTTCAAGACGCATTGCAGATTGACGCTCAAGACGTTTTTGACGTTCACGATCCATACGCGCATCGGCAACTTCACGTGCTTTCTTCTCGTCGCTCACCACAAGAACTTCGTCACCCGCCATTGGTGCTTCTGGAAGACCCAGAATTTCCACCGGAATCGAAGGACCTGCAGATTTGATACGCTGACCATTTTCATCCGTCATCGCACGAACGCGACCATAAGATGAACCAGCAAGAACAAGATCACCTACTTTCAATGTACCGTTTTGAACCAGAATAGACGTTACCGCACCACGGCTGTTGTCTACACGTGCTTCAATTACAACACCTTGTGCAGCACCTTCTTCAGATGCTTTAAGCTCTAGAAGTTCAGCTTGAATCGAAATAATATCAAGAAGTTCATCAATACCTTGACCAGTATGTGCAGAAACCATTGCCACTGGAACGTCACCACCCCATTGTTCTGGCACGATTTCTTTCACAGTCAATTCATTCAATACGCGATCTGGATCAGCAGATTCTTTATCCATCTTGTTGATTGCAACAATGATTGGTGTACCTGCAGCACGTGCATGGTCAATTGCTTCTGCAGTTTGTGGCATTACACCATCATCTGCTGCAACAACCAGAACCACGATATCTGTTGCTTTCGCACCACGTGAACGCATAGCAGTAAATGCTGCATGTCCCGGAGTATCAAGGAATGTAATCATACCTTTATCAGTAGTTACATGGTAAGCACCGATATGCTGGGTAATACCGCCTGCTTCGCCAGCAGCCACTTTGGCACGACGAATACGGTCAAGCAGTGATGTTTTACCATGGTCAACGTGACCCATAATGGTAACAACAGGCGCACGCGTAGATTGCGCACCACGTGCTTCTTCAGCTGCTTCAAGCAAGTTATCTTCAGCTTGTGTATCAGAAACCAGTACCGGATTATGGCCCATTTCTTCAACAACAAGTGCAGCAATTTCCTGATCAATTGCCTGGTTCTGAGTAACCAATTCACCCATTTTCATGAGTGATTTAATCACTTCACGAACCTTAACTGCCATTTTCGCAGCTAAGTCAGCTACGACAATCGTTTCACCGATTTCAACATCGTAAACCTGTTTTTTCACAGGTTTTTCGAAGCCGTGCTTGTTGCCTTGACTGGTTTTTAAACCGCGCTTAGGCTGTTTGCTGAAGCTTTGCTCTTCCTGACCACGACGACCACCTTTCTTAGGTGCACGCGCGCTCGGCGTATTCGTACCACGTTTGATTTCGCGGTCTTCTTTGGCAAAAGAGTCTTCATATGCCTGACCAACAAGGCCGGCAGCCAGAGGAGAATCATCAACAACACGAATCGTTGCAGTGGTATCTTCCGCGGTGTACTTGGACGCCATTTGACGCATTTGTTCAAGCGTACGTTGCTGCGCTTCTTCAGCCGCTTTACGACGTGCCGCTTCTTCAACAGCTTTTAATTTTGCTGCTTCTGCTTCACGTGCCTTTTTCTGTTCAGCGGTTTCAGTTGGTTTAACAACTTGCTTCACAATCGGCTTGTTGGTTGATTTGCGTTTTACCACAACTGCAGCTTTAGAAACTTCTTGCTTGTCGCTGGTTTGCTTTGCAGCAGCACGCATCGCTTCTAGAGCTTTATTTGCGTTATTTACGCCAGTCTTTGGAGCTTCAGCAGAAGCAGCTTGCGCTGTATTCTGCTCAGGCGCAGCTTTGGCCTGTTGCTCAGCCTTGGCTTTCGCCAATGCTTCTGCTTTGATCTGTTCTGGATCCGGCTTAACAAATGTATGCTTCTTGCGAACTTCTACATTAATCGTTTTCGCCTTACCTGAAGTACTGGCTACTTTAGCCGTACTAGTCGTTTTACGTTTCAACGTGATTTGCCCTGCTTGGCTTTCCGAACCCTGTGACTTTTTCACATGGCTCATCAAGCTATCTTGTTGTTCGGTGGTAATAATATCGTCAGCTTTACGCTGTGGTAAACCTGCCTCACGAACCTGCTCTAGGAGCTTCTCAACTGGACGACCTACGTTGAGGGCTAACTCTTTAATCGACTTGTCCGTCATATACTACCTCCTAGTTAAACCATGATTCGCGCGCTTTCATAATGAGTTGACCTGCTTTCTCAGCACCCAAACCTTCAATATCTTCGATATCGTCAGTCGCCTGATCTGCTAAATCATCCACTGTTACCACACCACGAGCTGCTAGCGCTTGCGCGATCTCTACTGTCATGCCTTCTATTGCAACAAGTTCTTCACTTGGCGCTTGTATGTTCTCTTGCTGTTGTAATGCATCAGCAAGTGCAATTTCTTTCGCACGGCTTTGCAGTAGTTCAACCAGTTCCGCATCCAGTTCGATTTCATCAAACGTTTCCGCAGGGACATAAGCAATTTCTTCAAGCGAGGTGAAGCCCATTTCTACCAATGCCATCGCCAAATCTTCCGCGATATCCAGACGGGTAACAAACATGTCTAAATATTGTTGCGCTTCGTTTTGTTGACGGGCGTAGTATTCCTCTTCCAGCATCATGTCCAGCTTGTAGCCAGTCAATTCAGATGCCAGACGAACGTTCTGACCTTGTGAACCAATCGCACGTGCCAGCTGGTCGCTGGTTGCGAAAATGATGTCTGCAGTACGTGCATCTTCATCGATGACAATACTCGATACATCTGCTGGTTCCAATGCACTTGCGATATATTGCGCAGGATCATCCGACCAAACTACCACATCAATACGCTCGCCATTGAGCTCTTGCTGTACAGCCTGGATACGGGTACCACGCATACCAATACAAGCACCCACCGGGTCAATACGGTGGTCATTGGTTTTCACTGCAATTTTAGCACGAACGCCTGGTTGGCGAGCCGCCGCTTTAATTTCAATGATTTCTTCAGAAATCTCAGGGATTTCTTTCTTCATCAATGCAATCAGCATATCCGGTTTAGCACGCGACAGTTGCAACTGCGCACCGCGACCTTCACGGTTGACATTGAACAGAATCGCATTCACGCGTTGCTTCGGACGAAGGATTTCTTTCGGAATCATTTCTTCACGAGCAAGATACGCTTCAGCATTGTCACCTAAGTCGATAATGAAGCCGTCTTTGGTTTGTTTTTTCACTTCACCGTAGATCAGCTCGCCGACTTTAGATTCGTAAGCATCGGCTACAAGTGCACGCTCTGCTTCACGGATCTTCTGTACGATCACTTGCTTGGCAATTTGCGCTGCAATACGACCGAAGTCAATCGATTCAACTTCAAGCTCACGAATGTCACCAATCGACCATTTTGCCGGATCGACATCAGAGATGGCATCCTGACAAGCTGGCATTTCATGGTCTTCGTCTGCAACCACCTCCCACTGACGGAAAGTACGATAGTCACCTGTTTTGCGATCAATTTCCACACGTAAACGTGCTTCTTCCGAATGTGTTCCTTCGTAGAATTTTTTCTTTGTCGCAGCAACTAAAGCTTGCTCAAGCGCTTCAAAGATCGCTTCACGAGGTACACCTTTTTCGTTACTAACCGTTTCAACGACGGTCAGAATTTCACGTGCCATACGTCACCTATTCGTTAAATTTTTATTTATTCAATTAATCTTGGAAGACCAAATTTGCTTTATCGATATTGTGACTGTCGATCTCCAATACCTGTTGCTTTTCTACTTCAACTTGAATCATTTCATTTTCAAGATCGACAGCAACCAGTTTGGCCTGGAATTTACGACGGTTATCTACCGCACTGATCAAACGTAGTGCTACGGTATGACCGATATAGCCTGACATCTGCTCGAGCTGGAAGAATGGACGGTCCCAGCCTGGCGAAGATACTTCAAGTGAATATTCACCCGAAATCGGATCATGAACATCCAGCATTGCGCCCACTTGCTGCGTGACACGCACACAATCCTGAACGCCAATACCACGCCCCTGCTCTTCTTCACCATCTTCATTGATTGCTGGTGCAACGCTCTCATCGACTGGCTTGTCGATGTAGATACGTAATAACGAACATTTACCCTGTGGCAGGAATTCAATCCCCCAAAGGTTTACATTACAGGCTTCAACTGCTGGTGCAATCAAGTCCTGAAGTGCTTGAGTTTTATTTGATAGCTTCATTTACTCTCGTCATCTGGTGCGATTTTATGATCTATTTGACCACTACAAACCAATACAAACTATAGTAGTAGTGAAACATGGAGATTTGACCAAATAATGTCGACACTACACGATAGCCAATAAAAAAGGGCGTAAATCGCCCCAATTAATGCACAATTTAAGATTTTTTCAAATCCCACTGTGCAAAAAGGCCCACCTTGTTGTGAGCCTCTTTTTAGAAACTTGGTAGCGGGAGCTGGATTTGAACCAACGACCTTCGGGTTATGAGCCCGACGAGCTACCAGACTGCTCCATCCCGCATCAACGTGCAAAAATTATATACAAAAGATGAGAACTTTTCAATCAAAACCACATCATTCTGCATATTTGTCATCTGTCACTGAAAAATTGGTAGTGGGAGCCGGATGTAAACCAACAACCTTCGCCAGTTTATAGAGGGTTGAGCCCGACAGGCCATCAACTAGATCTATAAATAACACTTACCAAACCATTTAAAATGGTAGCGGGAGCTGGATTTGAACCAACGACCTTCGGGTTATGAGCCCGACGAGCTACCAGACTGCTCCATCCCGCATCAGCGTACAAATAACATTTCAGTTTAAAAGACTTAAACTGCTTTTAAAGTTTGCATCTTTAAAAGATTGGTAGCGGGAGCTGGATTTGAACCAACGACCTTCGGGTTATGAGCCCGACGAGCTACCAGACTGCTCCATCCCGCAACAACATGCAAATTAAATTTCTCAACTTAAAACCTGTTTAAGCTGCCTCTTGAAAGTTTGCGTCTTCTAAAAGGATTGATTGGTAGCGGGAGCTGGATTTGAACCAACGACCTTCGGGTTATGAGCCCGACGAGCTACCAGACTGCTCCATCCCGCATCAACAGAAGTTTTTTCAGCTGCATACACCAACTTAAATTTCTGGATTATAAGTTGGTGCGGAAGGGGGGACTTGAACCCCCACGCCCGAAAGCACTACCACCTCAAGGTAGCGTGTCTACCAATTCCACCACCACCGCAGCTGTGTCGCATTCTAGTCGCATCACTGCAAAAAAGAAAGGACTAATTAAAACTATTCGGTCGTTTCTGGTGCAGTTGGTGAAGTTTCATTCGATTGCACAGGCGTGGTCGGCGCAGATTGAACCGCTCCCAAACTATAGGCATTTGTGCTTTCTTTTTTGGCTAAAACAGCCAAAGTCAGACTGGTTACAAAAAATAGCGCCGTTAAAATGGCAGTCATACGGGTCATGAAATTACCCGAACCGGATGCCCCGAATACCGTCGCCGCACCACCGCCACCGAAAGAGGCACCAGCATCTGCACCTTTACCATGCTGAACCAAAATCAAGACAATCATCAAAACAGCTAAGATAATATGTACTACCAGCACAAAAGTTTGCATGCTGAACTCCTAATTATTGTGTATTTGCAAATGCATGAGCAATTTTATGGAACGACTCAGCATTGAGTGATGCACCACCGACCAATGCCCCATTGATATCTGGGCAGGCTGCTAACTCTACTGCATTTTCCGGCTTGACACTACCACCATATAGAATCGCCATACTCTCGCCATAGCCCGTAATCTGGCTTAAACCTTGACGGATTTGTGCATGCATGGCCTGTGCATCTTCAGGAGAAGCTGTTTTACCGGTTCCAATTGCCCAGATCGGTTCATAAGCAATCACGATATTTTTCCATTGTTCGGCTTCAACCACAGCAGCGATATCACAAATTTGTTGCAATACTACAGTTTCTGCCTGTCCTGCTTCACGTTGTTCCAGGCTTTCACCGACACAATAAATTACCGTCAAACCAGCACTTAAAGCATTTTTGATTTTAGCATTTAAAATATCAGTATTTTCCGCAAATATTTCACGGCGCTCAGAATGACCTACCAGTACATACTGGATTTGGCTGTCTGCGAGTAATTCAGCACTGACTTCACCGGTATAGGCACCCGTTCCTAAAATACGTGAAACATCTTGTGCTACAGTATAAATCGGACGAACCGCAGATGACAGCTCTGCCTGAATCTGGCTTAAGGCAATGGCAATCGGCGCCACACCTAAATGACATTGATCTTCGGCAATCGGTGCAGTTTCCAGCAAATTCTTAATACCACGCACCAAGCTCAACGCCTCTGCTTGCACCGGATTCATTTTCCAGTTACCTATCACCCAAGGGGTAATCGTCGAAACCGACATAATTAACCTATTTCATTTACATATTTTGAATTGGGCACATTCTACACGGAATTGGAAAATTAAAAGAATAGTTTTCTTATCACTCATTCTCGGTTTAGACTATCCAAAATGGTTATTTTTTGTTATCACTTAAAAAATGGGGACTTCTTTTAACCAGTTCATGCTTTTACTGGAGATGAGGAAGCGAGCAGCACTCTTGGCTATGGTATTTTTACGTAACAAACGTATAATTTTAATATAGCAATTAAAAGAATTTGATGAGTAGGCATTTATAGCATGACAGCATTACAGGGGTCGCCAAGATTTACCGGATTTATTCGTCGTTTGGTCGAGGAAGGCGTCATCTCGGCTGAAGATATGCGCAGTGCGTTGGCGCATGCCAAACAAGAAAAAGTCGATATTGTGGCTGAGTTAATTAACCAGCAGCAGCTTTCTCCGACCGTCATTGCTGAAACGATTTCAGTTGAATTTGGCGAACCGCTGTTTGATATCAGTGCCTATGATCCTGCCCAAATTTTGCGGGATGCGATTGATGAAAAGCTGATTACCAAGCATCGCATCCTGCCAATTTTTAAAAATTCTAGTATTTTATATGTTGCGACCAGTAACCCCACCAATATCGAAGCAATTGATGCAGTCCGTTTTTCCACCAAACTCAATATTGAAACCATTATTGTTGAACACAATAAACTTGAAAAACTGATCGAGCAGAATTTTACCGAAGAAAGCACCTTTGAATTCGATGAAGATTTCGACCTGGATGTTGATGTCGACACCTCAGATCCGAATAAAGAAGATGAAGAAAGCAATAAAGGTGATGAAGCGCCGATTGTCAAATATATTAATAAATTGCTGATTGATGCGATCCGTATGGGGGCTTCAGACTTACACTTTGAACCTTATGAAAAAATCTATCGGGTACGTTACCGGGTCGATGGGGTGCTACGTCAGATTGCAACCCCGCCCTTACAGCTGGCAAATCGCCTGTCTTCGCGTCTTAAGGTTATGTCGCAAATGGACATTTCGGAAAAGCGTGTACCTCAAGATGGTCGTATTAAGTTAAAACTTTCTAAGAATAAAGCCATTGATTTCCGTGTTAACTCTCTCCCTACCCTGTTTGGCGAGAAGCTGGTACTGCGTATTCTGGATCCATCCAGCGCGATGCTGGGGATTGATGCTCTGGGCTATGAACCGGAACAAAAAGAACTGTTTATGCAGGCACTGGACAAACCGCAAGGGATGCTGCTGATCACCGGTCCGACCGGTTCCGGTAAAACAGTTTCTCTTTATACCGGTCTGAATATTTTAAACCGTGAAGATACCAATATCTCAACGGCGGAAGATCCGGTCGAGATTAACCTGCAAGGGATTAATCAGGTTAATGTCAACAATAAAGTCGGCCTGACCTTCTCTGCCGCACTGAAGTCCTTCTTACGCCAAGACCCGGATATCGTAATGGTCGGTGAGATCCGGGATCTGGAAACTGCCGAGATTGCGATTAAAGCTGCGCAGACCGGTCATATGGTGATGTCGACCTTACATACCAACAGTGCGCCTGAGACCTTGACCCGTTTACGTAATATGGGCGTACCTTCTTTCAACATTGCCACCTCGGTGAATCTAGTTATTGCACAACGACTGGCACGTCGCTTGTGTTCGCAATGCAAGAAACCTGCCGAGATTCCGCAACAGAGCTTATTAGAAATGGGCTTTACCGAAACGGACCTGCAGCAACCTGAGTTCCAAATTTATGAACCGGTGGGCTGCAATGAATGTCGCGAAGGCTATAAGGGTCGTGTAGGTATTTATGAAGTTATGAAAGTAACACCCGAAATTTCCAGAATTATTATGGAGGACGGCAATGCACTTGAAATTGCCGATGCTTCCGCACGTGCAGGTTTTAACAATTTACGCCGGTCAGGTTTAATCAAGGTGATGCAGGGGGTAACTTCTTTACAGGAAGTCAATCGTGTCACCAGCGAATGATCGGGCGCTGATCTAAAATAAGGATAAAGGTATGGCAGCAGTAAAGAAAGGCCAGATGATGCCGATCTTCAGCTATGAAGGAATTGATCGCAAAGGGGCAAAGATCAAGGGGGAATTGCCAGCAAAAAATATGGCTTTGGCCAAGGTCACCCTTCGTAAACAAGGCATCAGCATAAAAACCATTCGGGAAAAGAAAAAAAATATCCTTGAAGGCTTGATGAAAAAAAAAGTCTCGACACTGGATATTACAATTTTTACCCGACAGTTGGCGACCATGATGAAAGCCGGGGTACCCCTGGTACAAGGCTTTGAAATTGTCGCAGAGGGTCTGGAAAATCCAGCCATGCGCGAAGTGGTACTGGGAATTAAAGGTGAGGTCGAAGGCGGTAATACCTTTGCCGGTGCACTGCGCAAATATCCACAATACTTCGATAAACTATTCTGTTCGCTAGTCGAATCAGGTGAACAGTCTGGTGCTCTTGAAACCATGCTGGATCGTGTTGCGATTTACAAAGAAAAGAGTGAATTACTCAAGCAAAAAATCAAAAAGGCCATGAAATATCCAGCGACGGTGGTTGTAGTCGCCCTGATTGTTACTATTATTCTGATGGTTAAAGTGGTACCTGTTTTTCAGGACTTATTCTCTTCATTTGGCGCTGATCTACCCGCTTTTACCAAGATGGTGGTCAATATGTCAGAATGGATGCAAAAATATTGGTTCCTGCTGATTATTGCCATTGGGGTCGTGATTACAGCTTTTCTTGAAGCCAAAAAACGTAGCAAGAAATTCCGCGATTTTCTGGATAAGGCCGCACTCAAAGCACCGATTTTTGGGGATTTGGTATATAAAGCGATTATTGCACGTTATAGCCGTACCCTCGCCACAACTTTCGCAGCCGGTGTACCCTTGATTGATGCGCTGGAATCTACTGCCGGCGCCACCAATAACGTAGTCTATGAAGATGCTGTGATGAAAATTCGTGAAGATGTTGCCACAGGCCAACAGCTGCAGTTTGCTATGCGGGTCACCAACAAGTTTCCTTCCATGGCTATCCAAATGGTCGCAATTGGTGAAGAGTCAGGTGCGCTAGATGCCATGCTGGACAAAGTAGCCACGCATTATGAAAATGAAGTCGACAATGCAGTTGACGGCTTAACTTCGATGATGGAGCCGTTAATTATGGCTGTTCTTGGTGTGCTTGTCGGTGGTCTAGTGATCGCCATGTACCTTCCAATTTTCCAAATGGGTTCTGTGGTTTAATGCAAGATCTTATTCAATATTTTATTCAAAACCCAACGGCGCTGTATATCGCAGTTGGGCTTTTTAGTTTATGTATAGGCAGCTTTCTGAATGTAGTGATTTACCGCACTCCCAAGATGATGGAACAGGAATGGCGTACCGATTGCCAGATGTTCCTGCATCCGGAACAGCCGGTGATTGATGAAGCGAAATTAAGTTTAAGCAAACCCGCTTCGACTTGTCCTAAATGCCATCAGCCGATCCGCTGGTACCAGAATATCCCCGTTATCAGCTGGCTGGTCCTGCGCGGAAAATGTAGCAATTGCCAGAATCCCATCAGTATCCGTTATCCATTTGTTGAAATTCTGACGGCAGTTTGTGCACTGCTTGTCGTAGCAGTATTTGGCCCGACAATGCAAATGCTGTTTGGTCTGATCCTGACTTATGTGCTGATTGCCCTAACCTTTATTGATTTTGATACCCAGTTATTACCGGACCGTTATACCCTGCCCCTGGCTGCACTAGGTCTGGGCGTAAATAGTTATGCACTCTATACCTCCCCAAGCTCTGCCATCTGGGGCTACATCATTGGCTTTTTATGTTTATGGATAGTGTATTACCTGTTTAAAATCATTACCGGCAAGGAAGGCATGGGTTATGGCGATTTTAAATTGCTAGCCGCTTTGGGTGCCTGGATGGGTCCGTTATTACTGCCTTTAATTGTGCTGTTGTCTTCCCTGGTAGGTGCGATTATTGGCATCATTCTGCTAAAAGTTCGCAAGGAAAATCAGCCTTTTGCTTTTGGTCCTTATATTGCGATTGCCGGCTGGATTGCTTTTCTTTGGGGTGAACAAATTATGAAAGTGTATTTAGGTCAATAAATTGAAATTTGTACTCGGTTTAACTGGTGGGATTGGCAGTGGCAAGTCTGCTGCCAGTCAATGGTTTGAAGCACAAGGGATCACGGTAGTCGATGCCGATGTGGTAGCACGTGAAGTGGTCGAAATTGGTCAGCCTGCACTGGCCCAGATTCAGCAGGCTTTTGGTGATTGGGTATTACTTGAAGATGGTTCACTAAATCGTCGTGCCTTGCGTGAATATATCTTCCAATCTCCTGAAGCACGCAAGACCCTGGAAAGTATTACCCATCCGGCAATTCGCACTTCCATTATCCAGCAACTACATGCTGCGCAAAGTCCCTATGCCATTCTGGTTTCACCACTTTTATTTGAAACCAATCAGCACGAACTCACTCAGCATACCTTACTGATTGATGCCACCATCGAACTGCAAATTGAGCGGGCCTCGCAACGTGATGGCCAGAATATCGAACAAATTCGCAATATCATTGCCGCCCAAATGTCCCGCGAACAAAAGCAGACCATGGCCGATGATATTGTCCTAAATGATGGTCATCTGGATCATCTCTATGCTCATCTCAGACCATTACATCAAAAATATTTAAACATGGCAGCCAGCTGAAGCATAAAAAAAGCAGTCTTAATGAGACTGCTTTTTTTGTTCTGCTAATTTTCGGCTCAGACTATCCTGATGCTGTAACCAGCGCCACGGCTGTAAGGCCCCGACTGCCATACCCATCAGGCCACACACCATGGCCAGGCTTAAAGTTTCATTTAATAAAGGTACAGCCAGAATTGCCGCAATAAAAGGTGCAAGATTGGTAATACTGCCTGCCTTAAATGCACCGAGACGCTTGATGGCTTCCACATAGCTTAAAGTGGCAATAATCACCACAAATATGCCGTGAAAAATGGTCTGAAACAGTAAATGCTTGGGTTCAGGCACATTCAGGTTTTTCGGTAAAAATAATAGGTAAATTGGCACATATATCACTGCCGACCAGATCGCGACACCACACATTGCCTGCCATGCAGTTAGCTGATATTTACGCAATAAAACAGTAAAAATCGCCCAAAGTATGGCACTGATAAAAAACAGCCCGTCCCCTGCCCCAAAGGCTACACCAGTTTCCCGATACATCAGCATACTCATGAGACATAGTACGACGATCATAATGATCAGGCTGGCCCAGGTATGTTTATCAAAAGCCTGCCCCATCAGAAAAAAAGCCATGATCGCGGTACAGATCGGAATACAGCCATTCAAGAAAATTGCAGCATGGGCGGTAGGTGCGTAGTGAAAAGCACTATAGGCAAACAGGCAATAAATCACTCCGCCAATCATAGCTAAAATAAAAGGCTCTTTTTTCAGTAAAAAAGCGGCCTCTTTACGATAAAGCAAGATCGGCATCAGAATCAGGAAGGCCAAAGAAAAACGCAAGGCCACAATATCCCAAGCACTGATCTGCCACAGCGCATTCAGGCGGGCTGTTAAAGTAAAACCGCCCCAGATGCACATGGTAACAACTAAAAAAACATAGCCTTGGGTACGGTCTGACAATGCCATCATCAATTAAAGATTACGTTGACGGCAAGCTTCATACAGTGCCATACCTGTAGCCACACTGACATTCAGACTTTGCAGATTACCTGCCATCGGGATATACACGGTCTGATCACATTGGCTTTGCGTAATTGGACGCAGACCAGTATCTTCCGCGCCCATCACCACACAGACGCCGGTACCGGTGAAATCAAAATTCTGGATCGGCAGCGCTTTTTCATCCAGCATGGTACCGACAACACGAATATTGAAATCTTCTTTAATTTGACCCAAAGTACGCGCCAGATTGGTGACCTGAATGAATTTGACTTTGTCCGCACCACCAGCAGCCACTTTACGTGCTGTCGGGGTTAAAGTTGCAGAACGATCACGTGGCGCAATCACTGCCTCAACGCCCATTGCAGCGGCTGTACGGATACAGGCACCGAGATTGTGCGGATCGGTAATATGATCAAGAGCCAATAACAATGCTTGAGGATTCGCACTCAACAATGATTCAAGATCTTTTTCATTCAGGGTTGGATGAGCACGTACCGCAGCGACCACGCCTTGGTGAAACGGTTGCCCGGCCAGTTTCTCCAGTTTGTCACGGCTGGCTTGCTGCACACTGATCCCAAACGGTTCAGCCAGTTCCAGTACACGCTTTAAACGCTGATCATCGCGTCCTTTGAGAGTGAATAATGTCAAGACACGTTCAGGCTCAAGCTCTAACAATGACTCCACTGAATGTACGCCATAAAAATATTCAGGTTTTGCCATGAACGACCTCTAGATTAGTTATATAAAAAAGAAAAATCCCGTAAAGCTGACTTCACAGGATTTCTATGGCTGATTAGTTTAACCGATTCGCACTGAAATTTCTTGCACGGTTTGCACTGATCTTGAATCTGGACTTAACCTTCAAAATGGCAGACATAGTCCAGCACATCATCGGTTTCAATTTTAAAACGACTATTGCCCGGCACATAGAAAGACTGTCCCGCACGGAACAACTCACTTTCTTCACTATCGCCAATCTGAACACGGCATTCACCTGAAACAATTTCCATGCGCTCAGGAACATGTGTTTCAAAGGTCAAGGCATTTTCTGATGGCAGAATGACACCCAAAGTTTTTTTGGTCCCGTCTTCAAATTGTACAATGTGGCTAATACACAACCCGCCGAAATATACATTAGATTTTTTAAGTACCGATACATGATCAAACTGAGCTGACATGCGATTTCTCCAGATAAAGCATTTTGTAATATTTTGATTGCTGTAGTTTAAATGTGCACCCTCAACTAATCAATCGAAGTTTGTCGGCGTCGATCAAATATTCTGTATCACCTGAACCCCTTCTATTTACAGCATGTTTTGGCCTGTATTTTGCTGATAGATAAACTTAAGTTTCGATCTGCACGCGCTCTTTTAAAAACAGGCTCAATTGAGTCTTTAATTTAAAGATTGGGGATGTCAAAAATATGAAAATCAGCAGTGAATTAACATACTTCTGAGTCAGCTTCTTGCGAAAATACAGTGAAATAAGCATATATGAATCGTTAAAATTTAAGATAGAATGAAATTGATTCGTCCTGATTTATAATAATCACAGCCATGTTGTGACCCAAATCCAACATCAGGCTATTTCAATCAAACTTTTCGCAGCCCGGATGCGTTTATGCTGACACATTTAACTCTGATCAATTTTGCTTTAGCCGAGCATCTTGCTATTGATATTGATAAAGGTTTTAACGTTTTAACCGGTGAAACCGGTGCAGGTAAATCCCTGTTACTGGATGCATTGTCTGCCTGTCTGGGTGAGCGAACCGATACCAATTATGTGCGTTATGGCGCAGAAAAAGCCGATGTCACTGCCAGTTTCAGCTATCAGGAACACAGTCCTGAAGCCGCCTGGTTAAAAGAACATGAACTGGATGATGAGTCAGGTGAAATTCATTTACGTAGGGTGATCTTTGCCACCGGCCGTAGCAAGGCCTGGATCAATGGACGTCCGAGCAGCCTGTCTGAACTGAAAGAAATTGGGCGTTTACTGGTACAACTTTATAGTCAGCATAGTCAGCAACAATTATTAGAACCGCCTTATCCGAAGCACTGGCTGGATCGTTATTATCATTTTTATGCACCGGCCCAAGCAGTACGTGATGCGTATAGCACTTGGCAAAAAAATATCCGCCAGCATCAAGCAGCTTTAGACGCACAAGCGACACGCAAGCAGCGTCTGGAAACCCTGGAACTACAACTCGAAGAACTGGAAGAAATTGTTCAGACGGATTATCCTGAAATTGAGCAGGAATTTGATCGGCTCTCGCATCATGAAGCCATTATGCAGGACTGTGTCTATAGCCTGAATGTGCTGGATGAAGCTGAACAGAATATCACTCAGGAACTGGCATCAATTATGCGTCGGGTTGAGTCGCATGCCGGACGCAGTGAGCAGCTCTCCGGGATTTATACTTCCCTGCTGAATGCACAAAGCGAACTTGAAGATGCAGCAGCGAATTTACGCCAGTTCATGGATCGGCAGAGTTTTGATCCAGAACGCATGGAAGTGCTGAATTCAACTTTGGAAATCTTCCATCGTCTGGCACGTAAGTATCGGACCCAGCCAGAGTTGCTCAAAGAAGAATATGAAGCCTGGCAAAGTGAATTGGAACAGTTACATCAACTGGAAGATCCGGAAACACTCGCTGAGCAGGTAGCAGTGTCTTATCAGGAGTTTCTGGATAAGGCCCAACATCTGGATCAGATTCGCCGTGAAGCCGCAGCACCGTTGGCCAAACAGCTCACTGAGCAGGTTAAACAACTGGCATTGCCTGAAGCACATTTTGAGTTTAAGTTTGAGCCTTTGGAACATCCATCTAGTGAAGGTCTCAGCTTTATTCAATTGCTCTTTACTGCCAATAAAGGCATTCCAGCACAGCCACTGGCTCGGGTTGCATCAGGTGGTGAACTCTCGCGTATTGCGCTAGTGATGCAAGTCATGAATGCGGAAAAAACCGAAGCTGAAGTGCTGGTCTTTGATGAAATTGATGTCGGGATTAGTGGTGGTACCGCAGAGATTGTCGGGCGTTTACTGGCCGATCTGGCCCAGCATGTACAGATTCTGTGTATTACCCATCAGGCACAAGTGGCAGCACAATCTGATCAGCATCTACTGGTAAAAAAACAGCAGACTGATCCTGCCAGCAGCACAATCATTCACCTTGAGGAAAATGAAATTATTCAGGAGCTTGCAAGAATGACAGGCGGTGTAGAGATTAGTGAAACCACCTTGCAACATGCCCGCCAGTTACGTCAGCTGAAATTTCAGCAGGCTTGAGCTACTTGTAAAGCGACACATAAAAAATCCCTGCATTTAGGTCAGAGATTCTTTATGTGTTAAAAATCATTCGAACTAATATTAACTTACCATTTTACAGGTTGATCGCTTGAACCTGGCGTCATTTCATAGCCCGGTGATGAATCATAAGATTGACCAGTCTGCGACTGTACAGGCTGTAATTTTAAGCCCTGTAAAATTTCCGGGTTTAAGCCCTGAGCAATTTTATCCGCCGTACTGTCATTTAAACTATTGGTCAGAATATTCTGTGTCATTAAATTAGACAGAGTTCGATTGAAAGTGCCCGCTGCTACCACTTTACTGGTATTGGCTTCAATGACACGCCAGCTTAAACGCACTTGTTCAGCGCCGGCATTCAAACCATACATTTGCTGATGGCTGGCACTAGACAGATCATTAATTCGTCCCACCAGTAAATAGTCTGCTCCAACTTTCTGACCAATACGCGCCAGCTCATGCGGTGCACCATCCCAATACAGGAATGCATTTTCAGACTGCATTTCATCCAGATAATGACGATCTACCACACTCAACTGTCCGCTTTGAGCCAGATAATTTCCTAAAGTATCGGATAATTCCTGACTAAACTCATAGGCAGATGTGTCATTGGCCAGTCGGTTATTTTTCTCGGCCATCTGGAATGGCAATACTGCAATCCTGCGCAAATGCTGGTCTTGTACAGTCGATTCAAACTTCACCACATGTGCGCGAACTTTGGCACGGTAATTATTTTTTGCACCCGTCACACTCAGCACCTGAAACTTGGTCACTGAACCTGAACCCTGATTTGCCACACTAAAAACTGGTGAAACTTTACCGTTATAACTCCAGCCCTGATTATTCACCGATACAGAAACAGTCTCTTCATAATTCATTTGGGAAGAAACTGAAGCACCATTTACCGATTGCACAGCAATTAATAAGGCTTCAGAAATCGCCTGGTGTTGAGTTGGACCACTTCCACTGGCTTCTTTAACCACTTCTTTAATGGCTGCAAAGGCCGGAGCGCTCAACAATCCAGACAACAGGCCTGCAAGTAATATTTTTTTCATATTATATTCTTCTACAGTCACTGTGCCAAAAGCACAGTGACCTTCATTGAAATTACAGACCAAAAGTCGAGCGTTTGCCTGCCTTACGGATTTCTTTCTCGCCAGTCCACTCTACGATACCAGTTTGCAGGTTTTGCAATTTAAAAGTGAACTTGTAATACACATCACTCTTGCCACCGGCATTCTTCACAATACTCGACAAGTTGCCATTTAGCATAAATTCGGCACCAATATGACCACCGGCACGTACTGCTGTTGACTGGTTCACCATACCGCTCTGCTTTTGATAAGCTAGCTGCTGTGCCACCGCATTCACCGATTTCATATCAACAAAACGAAATTTTCCAGAATTGATTAGTTTGTTCTGAATACTGTCAGTAATCGATTCGGTATCGATATGTTCCTGGGTTTTGTTATGAATCCGATCAAGGACAATGACCGGACGGCGGTTTTGGGTCATTTGCACCACTGGCGGGAACATCAACATGTCATCCACCATTTTGGCTGCAATCATTTGCAAGTCAGTTGAACCAAAGTCTGTGGTTAAGGTTTCGACTGCTTGGGCATCACCATAACTTACTGAACCAGTAGAGGCACAGCCACTAAGCAGTGTCGTAGTTGCCAATGCGGCGAAAATCAATTTTGCGTTCATTTCAAGTCTCTCTTATTTTTTCAAATACACAACAACATCAACAGCAGATGGATTTGGCGCCAAGGACTGCACACCTTTGGTTTCACGTCCGGTTAACTGGATCGGCTTCCAGATGGCACCTTCAGGATTAACTTCCACACCTTGTGCATCCACCCAAACAATCTTGTAGCTAAAATCTTTATTGTTAAAACGGCGGTTTTTGATCGCGATTGAAGCACGCTTTAAATCACCAACCAAGCTCATATTCACACGTTCCACAAAGACTTCCGTAGTTAATACCGGATTATTGGTAATGGTGCGGATACTCATTTCATTATTGGCATTGGTTTGGGTAGATAAGGCATTCGGTGCGGTACAACCCACCATGAACAGCGCCCCTAAACCAAGTACAGCAAAGCTAAATTGACGTTTCATATTGTTCCCTTATTTATGATTAATGTGGAATGGTGCTTACACTAGCCGTAATTTTGTCATTAACATGATGGGCATAGACAAACACTGTTTGATTGGCTTTCACATCTAGGGTGACCGGAGAGCTAGATACACTCCCGCTAGAAAGTTGTAAATTATGTTTGCCCGGCGTTAAATTTAAGCGCGCAATCTGGGCATTACTCGGCAAGGTACTCCAGCCACGCAAGTCAGCACGCTCAGTCGCCATATTTAAGACGTTACCGGCAAGTTGACCAAACACACCAAACTGGTTACCAAGTTCTTTTTGTGCGGCATATTTTGCAGTGGCGCGCAGCACCTGACTGCTCACATTCGCCATAATTTTTTCTTTGAGGTCCTTGACGGCCAAAGCACCAATATCACTAATCACATAACTGTCTTGTAAAGCTTTATTATTGACTTTCACTTTCAGGCTAGTTGGTATCACATAGGTACTTGGTTCATAGGTCGCAAAAGCAATATTGATTAAACCGCCCGGTGTAGGGACATCAATTTTATTTTCCACCTTTTGCGGTACAATTCCCTGTTCGATAAATACAATCACCGGAACACTGCCCTTTTTATGCTGTGTGACCAGTTGATCCAGACGTTTCACGTCTTCGGAAATTTGCTTATCTGGTTGTAACTCATAAGCTTTCTTATAATCAACCAAGGCATCATTGTATTCACCCAAGGTTTCCCATAAATTGGCTGCCATATAAAAAGCGTAGGCATTCTGATAGCTGTTCTTAATCTTGCCGGCTATGGGGTCCAGACCGACAAAAGCTTCATCCAGCACACTCAGATTCTTCTCTGCTTCCGTGTTTTTAGCTACTTTGTCTTTTTTCTTTTCTAGTTCTTTTTGGTGTGCCAATTCGATTTCACGCTGGAGGCCCTGAGCCACGCGCATTTCTACCGCAGCAGCTTCCAGATCCTTTAAGAAAATATAGTTTTTAGCTTGGGAAATATGCGCCAGCACCTGCTCATGTGCTGGTACCAGATAAGGCACTACAGAGTCATTGCTGACCATGGCAAGAGCCTTAAACCCCATTCGGGACACACTAATTTTGGCCCGATTTTTTTGTTTTTCTAACAGCGTAAAGGCTTGCTTATAATAATCTCGGCTTTCTTCATATTGATGGTTAACTTGTAATAAGCGGGCTTGTTCAAGTAAATATAAAACTCCATCCTTTGAATCAGCTTTGTCCTTAAACTGAGTAATGAGGTTTTCAGATAAAGCGCTATTCAAATGACTACGGAAAAAACTACCTTCTTCATTATAACTACTAAATACTGCTGCCTGTGAAGTGACCGACACAGAAAATAGCGCAGAAATTAAAGTCCCTTTTAAAATATGATGCATAACAACCCCATTAAAAAAATAAATTAAAGATGAAAATTTCTGCATTCTACGAACAAAGCAATATGGTTTCAATATGTATATTTTGTATAATAATTGAAATATTCTGTACAATATATCGCAAATTTATTACATAAATAAACAAATATTATAGTTTGTTATCTAATATTGACCATTTTTTAATCACTAGAAACTATGTATCGAAATATAGTTAGAGCTTAATTAATGAGCTGAGATTGTAATAACTTGCCTTTGGTTTTCAGATAAATTCTATTTAAAAGCAAGAAACTATATATAGTCTACTTTTAACCATGAATGATCTATTGTTATTATTTAATTCATTCCACCACAATATATTTAATATTTTTTATTAAAATTTAAGTAAGTTTTTACTCGGTTTATCTGGCTGTTTTAGCATAAATAAAAAACGCTTAAAACTACCTCCCATCATTTAAATAAAATCACTGAAGGTCTTTTTAAAAGGAATTTTAAAACCGGCCTTAACCTGTTCATGCCTGATTTACCCCATATCCAAGTTGTCAGCCTAAGCATTTTATGGGATAACTAGCAGGAAGAAAGCCGCTGTTTGAGTGATTACAATTAGGCCCGTAGGCCATGCTTCACTTTTTCAGACTGCATAGCATACTGACTTTGGGAGAACTGCTCAGGTGACCAAACAGTTTCTGACACATCGTTGTCTGATTGCACCACCGCATGCGAATGATGATTTTTTTGCCCAGACGGTCATTTATCTCGCGCGTCATGATGAAGATGGTGCCCAAGGCATCATTATCAATCGACCTGCCGGCATTCAAATTAAAGAATTGCTGAATGATCTTGATATTGAAGCAGACAATGTCAATCCGCATGAAGTATTACAAGGCGGCCCTTTACGCCCTGAGGCCGGTTTTGTCTTGCATACTGGTCAGCCGACCTGGCATTCCTCCATCGCCGTAGGTGAAAATGTCTGCATTACCACTTCCAAAGATATTCTGGATGCCATTGCGCATAATGAAGGGGTCGGTCGCTATCAGATTGCCCTCGGTTATGCCAGTTGGGGCAAACACCAGCTGGAACAGGAAATTGCCCGTGGTGACTGGCTGATTTGTGATTCCGATATGGATCTGATTTTTAACCTCCCTTATAACGACCGTTGGGACGCTGCCTATAAAAAAATGGGTGTAGACCGCAACTGGTTATCTTCCGAGATTGGACATGCTTGATGTAAACGCGCCATACACCATTATGGCGTTTGATTTCGGTACACAAAAAATGGGAATATCGGTTGGACAATCCCTGATTGCAAGTGCCAATCCACTGCCCTTATTTCCCATGAAAGATGGTATCCCCAACTGGGATGAACTGCTCAAAATCGTGAAAAGCCATCAACCGAATTTATTTCTGGTCGGCTTACCCTTGAATATGGATGATAGTGAATCCGAACTATCGACACGGGCGCGAAAATTTGCCCGCCGTTTACGTCATCAGACCAATATTGAAACCTGGATGGTAGATGAACGTCTGACCACCCGTGAAGCACGCGATGAGCTGGATCATTATCAGGCTCAAGGTCGCGGCAAAAAACTCTCTGCCGACAGCATTGCGGCTGCCTTGTTGATTGAAAGCTGGTATCGTCATCCTGCCGGGATCACGCCTTAATCTGTCTTGAAAATTTTTTAAATCAGCATCCTTCAGGGTGCTTTTTTATGCTCAAAAATGCTTCTTAAGGATAAAAATAACGAAAAGTCAGATTAATTCTCGGCGTTAAAACTTTGCTGGTTTTGCTGATACTGTGCTTCCAGTGTTGCTGTGTCGCGCCACGCATCACAATCAACTGTCCACTGTGTAACAGCACATCGACTTTCTCATTGTGGGTTTTATGTTTAAAGCTCATTTTACGGGTGGCTCCCAGACTCAGAGAAGCAATGACATTTTCCCGAGAAGTGCCTGTATATAGCGCCGGTTCATCATCACTATGCCAACCCAAGCCTTGAGAACCATCTTCATACAAATTGGCCAGACAGGAATTAAAGGGATGACCGACCAGAATTTCAATATGCTGCTTTAAACGGAATAATCCGGGTGTCCATACCTGAGCTTGTTTGAGCGTACCAGAATAACGATACTGATAATGTTCATCGCCATACCAGACCACCTGGCGGCCGGTGACATGGTGCTTGCCAAATAAATGCACTTCATCATGTTGCCAGGCCAGCTGACTGAGAAAATGCTGTAGATACTGCTGGCTTTGTCCCTCATCCAAAATCAGGCCATAATCCTCCACTACCCCATCAAAAGGTAATACATTGGCTTGCGGCTGGGGTGCAAATAAATCGAGAGTCATATCCATCAGATCCAGTATCCACATGAAAATACTGACATTCGACCTAAAGGATTACAACTGCTCTTCACAAATGACTACAACATTTATGCTTGTGGCTGGCATGATTCCTGCCTAGACTGAATTCAACTTTCACAATAAAAATAATCCTTTTATGAACTTATGGCAGCTGTTTCAGAAACTTCGTCCCTTTGTTCAGCCTTACCGGTTGCTGGTGATTGCCACGCTGATTCTCACCCTGATCGGTTCATTCACCGCACAGGTCAATGCCATTACCTTGCAATATGCGGTCGACAGTATCAATTCGTTACTCGAAGCCGGTCAAGGACTGGAACAAGGCTGGCATATTCTGATCACGATTTCGGCAATTTTGCTCGGCAAAGAAGTTATTAATGCCTTTGTTCAGTTCGGGCAGAAGTTCTATGGAGAGAAACTGCGGATTTTTGTCTCTCAGGATCTGGCCCAGGGGATTATTGAAAAGTTTTTAAAATATCGTCTGGAATTTTTTAATCAGGAAAATAACCAGGCCGGTAAATTACAGACCCGGATTGACCGTGGTATTGGTTCACTGACCCGTCTCGTTCAGATCTTCTTTATTGATATTTTACCGTTATTTACCAGTGCCATTGTGGCTTTGGGGTTAATGTATTATGCCAATGTTTATGTCGGTCTGGTCGCGACTGCCATTGTCCCGATCTATTTCTGGTTGACCTATAAACAGGCGCAAAAGCTGGGGGGCTGGCGCCGCAGTCTTCGCGATGGTCGGGAGAAAAAGAGTCAGGGCATTCTCAGCATCATCAACTCGATTACCGTAATCAAATCCTTTAACCACGAATCGATTGAATCGGAAAAGCAGCTCGGTTTACAGCGTGAACTGACCGACAATCAGATGAAAACCCGCCAGACCAGTTTCCTGTTTGATGGCCTGAAAACTTTTCTGGAACAGATCGGGATTGTACTCATCATTATTCTAACCTCCTACTTTGTGCTGGATGGCCAGATGAGTATTGGCATGATCATGTTTCATGTGTTGCTATTTAATAATGTCTCTGCCCCAATCCGATCCCTGCACCGGATTTATGATGAAGTAAATGACGCCATGATCTATTCAGAAAGCTTTTTCAAGATTCTGGAAGCAGATGATGAAATTGAACAAAGCGGTCAGCAGAAACCGATTGTCCAAGGAAAATTTGAACTGAGTGGCGTGAATTTTTATTATCCAAACGGCCACCATGCCCTGAAAGATATTGATATGGAAATTCGTCCCAATAAAATTACCGCCTTGGTGGGCTTATCGGGTGCCGGAAAATCCACCCTGATCAGTTTGCTGGATAAATTTTATGAACCACAGCAAGGCCAGATCAAACTGGATGGCATTGACCTGAAAGATTATGACACCCAATATCTACGCGATCATATTGGTCTGGTCTTGCAAAAAAACCATATTTTTCAGGGCACCATCTTTGACAATATCCGCTACGGCAAAACTACTGCCTCAATGGAGGATGTAATTGAAGCGGCAGAAAAAGCCTCGATTCATGAGCAGATTTTACAGTTACCGGATGGCTATGACAGCGATGCCTTGATGCTGTCTGGCGGCCAGCAGCAACGGATTGCCTTGGCACGGATGTTCCTGAAAAATCCACCAATCATTTTTCTGGATGAACCGACGGCGAGTCTGGATGCAATTGCCACGGAACAGATCAAACAAAGTCTGGACCAGATCAAGCAAGGCCGTACCGTGATCATCATTTCGCATAGCCTGTCGCAGATTATTGATGCAGATTATACCTATGTGATGAAAGAAGGAACGATTGCTGAACATGGTGAACACGATCAGCTTTATCATCAGCAAGGCGTATATAAGGAAATCTTTGATGCGATGGCCAAGAGCCTAAATATTGAAAAAATTGCCAAAACTTTTGAAGATGATGCTGAGGAAGAAACTTATAGTTAGCTTTTCTATCCCAATAAAAAACCTCCGAGCTGGAGGTTTTTTTATTTAAGTCTGGAACGTTTAACGCTGAACTTTCTGTTCAATTTCTTCAACGCTGGTATGACGCACATCAAAACCTTTGACCATATAGATCACCTGTTCCGAAATATTCCGGGCATGATCGCCAATTCTTTCGAGTGAACGCAGCACCCATAATACATTGATGACACGACTGATATGCCGCGGATCTTCAATCATATAAGTCATAAGCGTACGTGTGGCTGATTGATACTCACGGTCAATATCCGCATCTGCCAACATGACCTTCAAAGCTTGATCTACATCCAGACGCGCAAAAGCATCCAGTGCATCATGAATCATCACCCGCACCTGGTTGCCAATATGCCGGGTTTCCATATAACCGCGCGGTGAGCCGCCCTCTTCACATAAGCTTTGTGCAATTCGGCCTATTTTCGAGGCTTCATCGCCGATCCGTTCCAGATCGGTATTGGCCTTGGACATGGCAAGCACCATACGTAAATCAATCGCGGCAGGATGACGGCGCGCCAGAATCAGGGTCAGCGCTTCATCAATATCTCGTTCCATCTGATTGACGACATTATCTTGAAACTGCACATCTACTGCCATTGAGACATCTGTGTCCAATAGGGCATGAATGGCATTAGCTACCTGCTGTTCTACCAGTCCGCCCATCGTCATGAATTTGGTATTTACGTCCTGCAGTTCTTCATTAAATTGCGAAGAAATGTGATGACTTAATACAGGATTATTTGGACACAAGGAAAGCTACTCCTGAACGATAGAGGACAATGATCAATAATAAATCATATTAAAGCATATCTATGATGAAAGTTTGATGACAATAGTAGCCTCATAGAGGCTGAGGCGAATCATATTCAATCAGCCAGGCATTCAGCTCTGCCAGTTCCTTTTCGGTTAACTGCCCGACCGAGGCCTGCAATTGCAGCACATGCAACAGATAATCATATTTGGCATTCAAATAATCGGTCTTGGCAGAAAAGGCATTACGCTGTGCCAGCAACACATCGACCATGGTTTTTAAGCCTTCCTGATATTGGGCTCTGGACGCTTGTGAGACAATTTCCGAAGAGTCCATCGCGGCTTTACGTGCATTCAGTTTGGCCTGATCGGTTTCTACCTGCATAAAGGACTGTTTCACATCGGTATTGGCTTTACGGATGGCTGCATCCAGTTGCGCTTCACTTTTTTGCACATTAACGCCGGCCTGACGGATACTTTTTTGCGTGCGTCCACCGCTAAATACATTCCAGTTCACCTCCACCCCAATCTGGTCGAAATCTCCATTGCTGGACATGATCGTAGCCGGACTTTGCTTTAAATAGCCATAGGTTCCGACCGCTTCGACCTGCGGATAGAGCGCGGCTTGCTCAACCCGTTTGGCATCTTCAGAATAGCGCTTTTGCAGACGCGCTTGCAGAATATTCAGATTTTGGCTTTGTGCTAATTCGGTCCAGGACTGCATATCACTTGGAACCGGTTTCTGGAACTGGAAATCGTTGCGTAATACCGCCAGATTTTCCTGATAAGGGCCGATTAACTGTGCCAGCTGTTCTTGGGCCAGTACCAGCTGAACTTGAGTCGAAATCCGGTTGGCTTGGGCACTTTGATACTGGGCATTAGCTTCACTGACCTCACTACGCGCCACCAAACCTTCTTTCAGCTTAGCATTCATCATGCGTAACTGTTCAGACAGCGCCTGCTCTTCCTGTAAATAAGCCGTAGTCAAAGACTGCTGCCGCAAGACATTAAAATAGGCTTCGGCCACCTGTAAAATATGCTGCTGTTTTTGCAGACGCAGATTGACTTCACTGAGTTCGACCGAGGTCTTGACCTGCTTATAACCTTGCCAGGCATCCCAGCGAAATAAAGGTTGGCGTGCGGTTAAGGCCACCTGACGGCTGGTTGTACTGGAACTTTGCAACTCACCAAATTCAGCAGGCAAACCTTCAGACTCTGAGTTGTTGACGGACTGGTTTTTACGGGTCACACTTCCAGATAAAGTCACGGTCGGCAGCAAATTTCCGCCTGCAATCCCCAGATTGAGCTGATCAGATTGGTACTGCAACACATTCGCCTGCCAATTTGGATCATTTTGCTGGGCGCGTGCATACGCTTCTTGTAAATCCAGGGCAAAAATCGCCGGACTAATTAATAGCAATAAACCGGCCATGACACTGAGTTTTAATTTCATTTTATAGTGTTACCCCCTAACAGCCATTCAGATCAAAAAATTCTGGCGCTTTAAGCTAAGCCATACTAAAGAGATCTCTCGAATTTTTACGTATGATTTTTATTAACTTTTTAATATAACTATCGCGTTTTATTCACGATTAATTCAATTTTCAAGATCTCTGTCTGCAATGTAACAAAGCAATTCACAATACTAAACATAGTATTTTAATTTGATCTATACAATATACCTCCCAGTAAGGCCGTTATTTTCTGAATTCACCTATACAGAGTCCTGAAGCACAGTGTTAATGCCATTCCCGTCGATATTCAAAGCCTGTTTCATTGCCGGCAGTTTGCTGTTTCTGGGAGGCTGTCAGCAGCCCTCAGAATCACAGCTCCAGATTGAACAGCCTGAAGCGAGTCAAGCCCAAAGTCCAGTCAATGACTTCAGCCTCATGTGCCAGAATATTGAAAAAAACATGTCCCAGATTAATGACCAGCGTACGACTTTTGCGCTGGAACAGATTAATCAGGATCTTAAAGTGTGCCTGCCCTTAATGGAACTGGCAGAGCAGAAAAATCTGATGTTGCGCTCTACTGAAATGTATCAGCGCTTTTTAAAGGTGGATCGCACCGAATTTCAGCAACGCGCCTTTGAGCAGTATGCACTGGAAATGGCCCAGCATCCGACCATTCAGCACGCGCATTTTCAACAGCTCACCTCACGTGACCAGTATCTGTTAAAACACAAGGGGCAGGCTTATGTAGAACTGCTGGATCTGGGAGATGGCACTTTACATTATCGCCGCAGTCCGGAATATCTAGCGCGTATTTTTGCTCCTTATTTACCGGCCGCTGAAAAAGCCTTTATTGAAAATCTGGCGGAACAGAATATGGAACCAGTACTGGTGGAAAAACGCCTGCAGATTGAAGCCGCTGATATTGCAGCCCGCAGCCTGCTTTGGGAAGATTATCTCAAGACTTATCCCAATAGCAGCTATAAAAGAGATGCCGAATATCTGCTGAAGCAATATACCTATTTCCTGTTTAGAGGTACCGAGCAATCACCGGTGTCTGAAGATTATCGCGATCGTTATGCTGTCGATACCAGTCATCTGGAAACTATTATTGGGCTGTCGAGCGGCCAGAAATCCATGCTGTCCACACAGGCACGCCTGTTTCTGGAATTTCTGGACATGACTCCGGAACAGCGCCAGCAAGCCTTGCCTGCTGATTATAGAAACCGTTCGGAAGCAGAACAGATTCTGTACTATGCCCAGATCAGTCCGCCCTCACAAAAATACGATAAAGACTGTTTTACCGATGCCATCTGCATCTAGTTCATCAGTGATAGAGTCAGTTCATTTGACAAGGTCTGAATCACTCCTTGCTTAAAGTTGAGAGATTTAAACCTGTTTATTCTGCCTAAACTGAGCTAAGCTTTAGCCTCGCTTGACGGAGCGCGAGTAAATCCTCGCTGAGATCATGTGATTCCTTTTGTCGTTATCAGGAATTGAGCATGAGTACCGTTGAACCTGATCAGGTTAATACCTGCGTAGGAATCAAGCCAGCTAAAAACTCAACCCTTGCTTTATCTGTTCAGGATAAATCTGCCTACGTTTTTGGTCGTGCTTGATTCGTTGATGTCATTCATAAGGATCATAGCCATGAACCAGTTAACGAATCTTTCTTCTGAAACTTCTCTCTCCGCTCATGAACAGGAAGCCCGTGATCTAACACGGATTCTGCCCGCTTCACGTAAAGTCTATCTGCAAGGTTCCCGTCCTGATATTCAGGTACCCATGCGGGAAATTTCCTTAAGTGAAACCCCGACCAGTCTGGGTGGCGAACATAATCCACCTTTGATGGTCTATGACACTTCGGGTGTGTATACCGACCCCAACGTGACGATTGACCTGAACAAAGGTCTGCCGAATGTTCGTGAAAGCTGGATTGAACAGCGCAACGATAGCGAAATTCTGGATCAGCTCAGTTCTGAATTTGGCCGCCAGCGTTTACGCGACATCCGCACAGCCGCGATCCGTTTCGCACATATCCAAAAACCACGTAAAGCCAAACGTGGCTGCAACATTACCCAGATGCATTATGCCAAGCAAGGCATCATCACCCCGGAAATGGAATACATCGCCATTCGTGAAAACCTGCGCCAGCATGAAGGTGTCGATATGCGCCAACATCCGGGCCAGAATTTTGGTGCCCAGAATTTACGCGAAATCACGCCAGAATTTGTGCGTCAGGAAGTCGCCGCAGGACGCGCGATTATTCCGGCCAATATCAATCATCCGGAACTAGAACCGATGATCATCGGGCGTAATTTTTTGGTGAAAATCAATGCCAATATTGGTAATTCTGCACTCGGTTCAAGTATCGAAGAAGAAGTCTCGAAAATGACCTGGGCGACGCGCTGGGGTGCAGATACGATTATGGATCTGTCAACCGGCCAGAATATTCATGAAACCCGGGAATGGATTATCCGGAATTCTCCAGTGCCGATCGGAACCGTACCAATCTATCAGGCACTGGAAAAAGTCAATGGTGTGGCCGAAGACCTGACCTGGGAGATCTTTAAAGACACCCTGATTGAACAAGCCGAACAAGGCGTGGACTATTTCACCATTCATGCCGGCGTGCTTTTAAGATATGTACCGCTGACGGCCAACCGTTTGACCGGTATCGTATCGCGTGGCGGTTCGATCATGGCGCAGTGGTGTCTGGCACATCATCAGGAAAACTTCCTGTATACCCATTTCGATGAAATCTGCGAAATCATGAAAGCTTATGACGTATCGTTCAGTCTCGGCGATGGCCTACGTCCAGGCTGTGTGCAGGATGCCAATGACGAAGCACAATTTGCCGAACTCAGAACTTTGGGCGAACTGACCCATCGTGCCTGGGAGCATGATGTTCAAGTGATGATCGAAGGTCCGGGGCATGTCCCGATGCATATGATCAAGGAAAATATGGACCTGCAACTGGAAGTCTGTAAGGAAGCGCCATTTTATACCTTGGGGCCACTCACCACCGATATCGCACCGGGTTATGACCACATTACTTCAGCCATCGGCGCTGCGATGATTGGCTGGTATGGTACTGCAATGCTGTGTTATGTCACTCCTAAGGAGCATTTAGGCTTACCCAATAAAAAGGATGTCAAAGACGGCATTATTACCTACAAGATTGCCGCGCATGCAGCCGATCTGGCCAAAGGTCATCCGGGAGCACAGGCCCGGGATAATGCCCTGTCCAAGGCGCGTTTTGAGTTCCGCTGGGAAGACCAGTTTAACTTGAGTCTGGATCCGGACACGGCGCGCAGCATGCATGATGAAACCATGCCGAAAGCGGCGCATAAATCTGCGCACTTTTGTTCCATGTGCGGACCGAAGTTCTGTTCAATGAAGATTAGCCAGAATGTTCGTGATTATGCCAGTCAACAGGCTAATCCTGATCAGCCAGCAAGCTCTCAGGCCGAAATTGAAGCGGGTATGGATCAGATGAAAGCCAGCTTCCACAAATCTGGTCAAAATTTATACCACAAACTATAAAACTGTAAAAAAAACAGTTGTCTTCAAAAAAAACTCAGATAGGATGAAAATAAATCAATTCATTCTATCTGAGCATATGAATATTATTAAACAGGCCTCTTATAATAAAAAAGACTTTAGCGTAGAGGCACGTGAGTTCTTGTACCGGGGATTTATTCAGGTAGAACAAGTCAGCCTGAAACACCGTTTATTTAATCAGGAAAGCTCAACCCCTGTTTTGCAACGTGAGCTGATTCACCGGCCAGAAGCAGCGGGTGTGCTGATGTACAACCATCAACAGCAGAAATTCGGCCTGATTGAACAGTTCCGGATTGGTGGACTGGACGATATCGATTCTCCTTGGCAACTCGAAGTGATTGCTGGCGTTCTGGATGGCAATGAAGCGCCTGAAGCGTGCATCCGCCGCGAGGCACTTGAAGAATCAGGCTGTACCCTGGATGAGCTACAGCACATTTTCAGCTTCTATCCTTCCGCCGGAGCATGTTCCGAATTATTTCATTTATATGTGGCCCAGACCGAATTACCTGAACAGGGTGGTGTTTTTGGCATGCCGGATGAAGGTGAAAATATCCAGCTGCATATTCTGGATTATGCCGATATTCCGTCCTTGCTCACGAATGGTCGCTTAAGAAATGCACCTGTCATTATGGCCTTGCAATGGTTGCAACAACATATTCATACTGCAGGAATATGTCTAAGGGGAAAGACATGAGTTTTCAGCAGTCAAGCACACAGCCGGATTGGACCATTATCCAGATTTCTGATACTCATCTGATGGATCGGGAAGAGCTGGAATTTGCCCGGATGAATCCCGAGCAGAGTTTTCATGAAGTGATGCAGCAGATCCAACAACGTTTCCCCCAAATGGATGCACTGATTCATACCGGTGATCTGGCGCAGGTGCCGGTCGAACAGACTTATCAGCGCTATTTAGCATTTGTCCAGTCTTTAAACGTGCCGCATTATCAGATTCCAGGTAACCATGACGATTCTCGGGTGTTCCCTTTTCACCAGAATGCGAATCAGGTACATGCCATTCATTTTGGCACCTGGACCATGATCCTGTTAAATAGTGCTGTTCAAGGCAAGATCGATGGCTGGGTGGAACAGGCTCAACTCGATCAATTGGACCAATTATTGCTTGAATTTAAACATCAGCATGTCATTGTGGCTTGTCATCACCATCCTTTTGCGATGAAATCGCACTGGATTGATCAGCACCGGCTGAAAAATGCTGAAGATTTGAAAGATGTACTGGCTCGGCATCATAATATCAAGCTGGTTCTGTTTGGTCATGTGCATCAGGATTCCTGCAACGAATGGCATGGCATCTACTTTTTATCCACGCCATCGACCAGTGTGCAGTTTAAACCTAAAAGTGAAGATTTCGCGCTAGATCAGGCGGCACCAGGTTATCGTGTATTACATTTGCAACAAAATGGTGAGTTTGATACCTATATTGAACGGGTGGCATTGAGCCAGCAAAATATTAATACCGAAATTTCAGGTTATTAACTTTTCAATTTGTTTTTTTTGCATTACTTTATTGCAACCAAAGGAAATGTGATATGCATAGTCCAGACATCAAAGACTATCAATAAGCATAAAAAGTCTATATGATGACGGCCCCCATAGGAGGATAATCTTTCTACAGGGTGGATAAAAAACTGCATATCACCATATTTTTTGCGTAGCAATCATACGCATAGATGAGGAATGCCCTAAATGGCGAATGACAACCAAAATCAAGTCTTAGACAATCAAACTGATGTTGTAGAAGAGAAAGCTGCAAAGCGCGTACGCAAATCTAAGCCTAAAACGACTGACGGTGGTTCTACTGCTAGCTTATTTGGTATTGAACCTTATCAACCTAAAAAAAATGAAGAATACATGTCTGAAGGTCAGCTTCAGCATTTCCGCCAAATCTTGCTGGCTTGGAAAGCTGAGTTGATGTCAGAAGTGGATCGTACCCTGAATACGATGCAAGACGAAAATACTGCTCTTCCAGATGTGAATGACCGTGCGACTCAGGAAGAAGAGTTTGCGATTGAGTTACGTACCCGTGACCGTGAACGTAAACTGATTCGTAAAATCGAACAGTCGATCGAAGCAATCCAGAATGATGACTATGGTTTCTGTGAAACTTGTGGTATCGAGATTGGCTTGCGTCGTTTAGAAGCACGTCCAACGGCTACTTTATGTATTGACTGCAAAACCCTTGCAGAGATCAAAGAGAAGCAAAATAACGGTTAAGTATGTCTGTAAATAATCCTCCCCTAACCCCTCCTTTAAAAAAGGAGGGGGACAACAGGATGGCTTATGTGGGCCGGTTCGCGCCATCACCAACCGGCCCTTTGCATTTTGGCTCCCTCATTACCGCAGTTGCCAGTTACTGCGATGCCAAAGCCAATCAAGGCACATGGCTGGTCCGGATTGAAGACACCGATATTCCCCGCATTTATCCAGGCAGCGAAGATCATATCCTGCGTGCCATGGATGCCTTTCAGCTTGAACCTGATGCCGAAATCATTTTCCAGAAAGACCGTTTAGATATTTACGAAGACGTCATCCAGCAATTACGTCAGCAAGACCTAGTCTATGCCTGTCAATGTACCCGTAAAATGCTCGGTTCCAACCATATCTATCAGGATACCTGCCGCAACTTGGGTCTGGCTTTTGAGCATCAGGCCATCCGTTTAAAAGTTGAAGATGTTGAAATCTGTTTTGAAGACCGGCTGCAAGGTCAGCACTGTTCAGAACTGAAAAAAGATCTGGGCGATTTTGTCTTAAAACGTCGTGACGGCATTATGAATTACCAGCTGGCTGTAGTAGTCGATGACTATCTGCAAGGTATGACTCATGCGGTACGTGGAGCTGATCTTTTAGATAATACCGAACGGCAAATCTATCTGGGACAGTTACTCGGTTATCCGCGTCTGAGCTATATGCATCTACCGCTGGCAATGAATGATCAGGGGCAAAAACTGTCAAAACAGAATCTGGCCCAAGCACTGGATTTAACTCAGGCACCCCAATTATTAAAACAGGCACTTCAGGCTTTGCATCAGGCTGAAGTTGATTTGGACACTCCCGATCGGATGCTGCAACAGGCGGTAGTACAATGGGACATTGAGCGGATTCCACATACAACTGAGCTACAAGGTCACTATTTATAAAAACAGCTTTTCACTTAAGCTAGACTTCTAGAATAAAAAATTGATAGGAAGAAGAGTATGTTTTTTATTTTTGGCGTCGGCCCTAAAACCAAAACCATTGAGAAAAGCCAGTTTCTGTGTCCGGTCTGCCGTACTCGTTCGGGCTATGAGCTAAAACAGCAGCGTAATTATTTTTCTTTATTTTTTATACCCTTGATTCCACTTTCCAAGCCTAAATCTGCTTTTGTGACCTGTTCCAATTGTGGAACCGCAATGCCGAGCACGGTACTGGACCATGCTCAGCCAGAGCCAGGACGAAACTCCAATCTAGAAGCTTGATTCTTCGCGGCTTGGATTGACCTGACGCGTGGTCGAATCAATTTTCAGAATCAGACTGATCATGACCGCACAGATAATCAGGGATGAACCGCCATAACTAATAAATGGCAAGGTCAAACCCTTGGTCGGCAACATGCCCATATTCATACCGGCATTCACCAGAATCTGTAACAGGAAAATGATACTGATGCCATAAGCCAGATAGCCGGCACGCAAATATTGATGCTGCAAGGCGCGGTGTCCAATGCGGATACAGCAAACCAGCATGGTGAAGGACAAGATCAGGATGGTTGAAATGCCTAAAAAGCCAAATTCTTCACCCAAAATTGCCAGCATGAAATCGGTATGCGCCTCAGGCAAATAAGACATTTTCTGGATACTATGCCCCAAGCCTACCCCTGCCCATTCCCCACGGCCAAAGGCCATAAGGGCATTAGAGAGCTGATAACCGGTGCCTAAGGGATCTTCCCAAGGATTCGAAAAAGACAGCAGACGTTGCAGACGATACGGTTCCAACAGAATCGCGGCAGCAAATGCGCCGACCAAGGTCATAAAAGCCACACCGAACTGAATCCACGGCGCACCCGCCAGAAAGAACACGCCAAGCATGGTTAAGGTAATTACCACGGTTGCACCCAAGTCAGGCTCGAGAATAATCAAACCGACGGTAGCACCCATGATGGCACTTAAACGGACCAGACCCTTGATATTATTCCGTACTTCTTCCGCACGGCGCACCACGTAGTCTGCAGTAAAAATTGCCATCATCACTTTGGCGACTTCCGAAGCCTGTAAGGTAAAGCCTGCGATCCGAATCCAGCGTTTGGAACCATTGACTTCCGTCCCGACAAATAGCACGGCCACCAAAAGTACGATGGTAATAATCCACAAAAAGAAAGTGTTATTAAACCAGACTTTTAAGGGGATTTTATAAGCCAGAAAAGCTGCTACGGCAGCGACAAAAATCGAAATCCCATGTCGGCTAATATAGTGAAACGGATTTTCATGCATACGTTCTGCATACGGCATCGAGGCCGATGCCACCATGATCGAACCAATGCAGAGCAAAGCCAACACACAGAAAATCAATACATTCCGTGGATTCACTTCAGCAGGTATTCTAGGTATCCACTGCGTATAAAATTGATTTAATTTATTGATCGTAGTCTGAGCAAACCCAGCCATATCACGAATCCTTGTTATTCTTAATTGAGTTCATTCACATACGCAACAAACTTGCGACCACGCTCAGGATAACCCGAGAACATATCAAAACTTGCGCATGCAGGAGACAATAGCACGACATCATGGGTCTGAGTGTGCTTTTGGCAGATTTCTACCGCCTGCTGCAGGCTGTCCGCATGGATCAGTTCAGTCGTGCCCGCAATCGCTGCTTCAATGATGGGACGATCTTCACCGATCAATACCGCTACTTTGGCATATTTAGCGAGTGATTCCCGTAAAGCTTTAAAATCCTGGCCCTTACCTTGTCCACCAAGAATAATCGCAACCTTACCGCCTTGGGCTTCAATCGCCATGCCCAGACCGTCCAGTGCCGCCAAGGTTGCGCCGATATTGGTACCTTTGGAGTCGTTATAATAGCGTACGCCCTGTACTTCCTTGACGAATTCACAGCGATGTTCCAGACCTTTAAACGTCTTCAAGGTATTCAACATGCTGTCCAGTGGCAGACCTATCGCTTCACCCAGCGCCAGACAGGCCAAGGCATTGGCAACATTATGCGTGCCCTGCATATACATCTCGGTACTTTTCAGCAGACGCTCACGACCACGCGCCAGCCAGATACTGCCATCGGTATCCTTGAGAATACCGTACTGGTTCATATCTGGTGCATTCAGTCCGAAACTTTGCATCGGTGTTACGTCTGGTACCAACGGACGGGTCAAAGAGTCATCACGGTTATAGACGACTTTTTTCACACCTTGAAAAATCCGGTGTTTCGCCGTGTGATAACCCATCATATCGCCATGACGATCGAGATGATCTTCACTCATGTTCAACACCACCGCGACTTCAGCCGCCAGATTTGAAGTAGTTTCCAACTGAAAACTGGACAGCTCGAGTATATACAGCTCAGGATCATCTTTAGTCAGGTCTAGCGCAGGACGGCCTAAGTTACCACCGACAGCGACTTTTTTACCTGCATCCGCTGCCATCAGGCCAATCAAGGTCGTCACGGTGCTTTTGGCATTAGAACCGGTAATCGCCACAATAGGCTTATCCGTGGCACGGCGTAAAATCTGGATTTCACTGACTACCGGAATGCCCTTGTTAATCGCTGCCTGAATTTCAGGAAGTTTAGGGTCAAGCCCGGGGCTAATCACGATTTCTTCTGCAGAAAGTAACAGTTCGGCGTCAAACTGACCAAAACTGGTCTGAACCTCAGCGGGTATCTGGTCATGTCCGGGCGGGTTAGCTCTAGAATCTGTTACTGCAACGCGGTAGCCCTGACTATGCAAGAAATTGACTGCTGCAACACCTGATATTCCGAGTCCTGCAACGACTTTTAACCCACCACGTTGTATTAACATTTTCGCCCCATATTTTGGTCTATTTTGAAACTGACGAAATGGTAGCACTTTGCTGTTTTGAATGCCTTTTCTGATTGGCTTTTCTGCACATTTTTTTGTGTCCATGCGTAAAAAAACCGTCATGATCATGACGGTTTTTAAAATTCAGCCAGAAAAGGAAATTATTTCCATTTCACCGCTTGTTGGGCTGGCTTTTCTTCTGAACTTTTTTCTGAAACCGGACAGGCACAGTTGCCACCACAGCCTGCCGCCACACCCGGTTGCAGCCATTTGGCCAGACGCTTCCAGCCCTTGGCTGCACAGGCATCAGACAGCTTCTGGAAGACTGAGTTAGAGGTGTTCGGAAACACCTTTTTGAATACTACCAGCATGCTCCAAAGCACCAGTGCTGTCACAATTAGAATTTCAATCATCTCAATCTCCCATACATATACAATGCAGCAAATTCAATTGGCCAAGGCCAAGCTGAGATTTAGCCCAAATAATATGAAGCAATTTGATAAGTCAGGAATGACATGAAATATGCCAGACCAAACAGGTAAACAGTCATGATACTGACGGTTTTCCAGGAACCGGTTTCACGTTTAACCGTTGCCAGAGTCGCTAGACAATGTGGTGCATAAATAAACCACACCAGCAAAGACAAACCTGTCGCCACTGACCAGCCCAGATCGCCTCCACCGCTGATCAGCGCAGCCAGACCTTCAGACATCGCATCTTCATCAACTGCCGACATCGCATAGACTGTGCCCAGTGCTGCAACGACCACTTCACGCGCTGCCATCGCCGGAATCAGGGCAATACAGATCTGCCAGTTAAAACCGAGGGGTGCAAAGATCGGTTGCATCAGATGACCGAGCATCCCTGCCAATGAATAATCAATGGCCGGCAGGGTTGCACCTTCTGGTGGCTGCGGGAACGTACACAGGAACCACAGCACAATCGATAAGGCGAAGATGATGCCGCCGACACGTTTCAAGAAGATTTTGCCGCGATCCAATAAGCCGATCCAAACGTTCTTCAAGTCCGGAAAACGGTAGCTTGGCAGTTCCATCAGCAGCATGTGCTGTGATTTATCTTTGTGGAAGAATTTCAACACAAAAGACACCAGCAAGGCACTTACGATACCTGCCATATAAAGACCGAAGAGCACCAGACCTTGCAGATTCAGGAAACCCCAGACGGTTTGTGCCGGTACAAATGCCGCAATCAGCAAGGCATAAACTGGCAAGCGTGCCGAACAGGTCATTAAAGGTGCAACGAAAATCGTGGTTAAACGATCTCGTGGATCACTAATGGTCCGCGAAGCCATAATTCCGGGAATGGCACAGGCAAAGCTGGACAATAACGGAATAAAGGCACGTCCTGACAAACCGGCTTTAAACATCAGTTTATCGAGCAAGAATGCTGCACGCGGTAAATAACCCGATTCTTCCAGTACCAGAATAAAGAAGAACAAAATCAGAATTTGTGGCAGGAATACGACTACTCCGCCTGCACCGGCAATAATCCCATCTACCACCAGACTATTCAGCAAGGGATGCGAAATATATTCGCCGAGGAACTCACCCAACCAGCCGAAGAAGGATTCAATCCCATCCATAAACGGCGCAGCCCAGGCAAATACCGCCTGGAAAATCACGAACATCATCACGGCCAGACTAATTAAGCCCAGTACCGGATGCAGAAAAATCTTATCGAGGAAATCGGTACGTTTATCTTCCTGATCGACGAAATTGACCACGTCATTCAGAATGTTTTCCACGCGCTGGTGACTGTCACCTTTCAAGCCGCTGAGCTCAGTCTGTGGTACAGAATACTTGCCTTGATCCAACGCATTTTTCAGGTTTTCAATCCCTGAATTGCGCACAGCCACCGTTTCTACCACAGGTACGCCCAGTCGCTCAGACAGCTTCTGGGTATTGATCTGCATGCCACGACGGCGTGCTTCATCCATCATGTTCAGCACAACCAGCACCGGACGACCCAGTGCAATCATTTCCAGCACCAGACCCAGATGCAATTTTAGATTGGTGGCATCTACCACACATAAAAATGCATCCTGCTCCTGCTCTTCCGCAATTTTACCTTGTACGACGTTGCGGGTGATTTCTTCATCCGGACTGGTTGCATCCAGACTATAGGTTCCCGGCAAATCCAGTACCCGTACCGCTTTGCCTGAGGCAAGCTGAAACGTACCGACTTTACGTTCAACCGTCACACCCGCATAGTTACCGACTTTTTGGCGCGTTCCGGTTAAATGGTTGAATAATGAAGTTTTACCGCAGTTAGGGTTACCGACAAGGGCAATACGTAATGTATCACTCATGCCGACACCGCCTGTTCAATTTCAATTTTGGCTGCTTCTGATTTACGCAAAGCAAAACGTGTGAATCCAACTTGAATCAAAATGGGATCTCCACCAAAAATACCTTTAGTAATGACCTGTACCTTTGTACCTGGTACAAAGCCTAAAGTTTCCAAACGACTCGCGACGACATCGTGTAGAGCACTTTCACCATCAGCTGTTCGACTCACTTTTCGAATGATGGCAATTTGTTTTGCTTTTAAATCAGACAAACGCACCGTGAAATTCCTAAACTATTTTGTACAGTATACAAACAAATGAGAATAATTAACAAATAAGATTAATTACATTTCGATTTAGCCTTATACCACATCGACACCGTCATAAAATTAAACTACAGTGGAGAATACCAATCCCGATTATCGCTTTTTCAGATCAGATCCTTTCACCCTATGCTGAATAAAAAACCCCGTATTCCTGCCCCTGTTCAGATTCCTGATGCGTTCAGTTATTTGCAGGGTTTTCGTGATTATCTGATTGCACAAACGGTCAGTCCGCATACTCGAAATGCTTACTTGTCCGATCTGATGCAATGTGCAGAATGCCTGAGCAAGCCTCTGCCGGAATGGAATCATGATGATATTTCCGATGTACTGATTGCGCTGACCAAACAGCAAAAAAGTCCACGTTCGATTGCCCGCTGCCTGTCTGCCTTGCGTTCATTTTATAAATTTCTGCGCGAGCAAAAACTGCGTAGTGACAATCCGGTGGCTGCACATAAAACCCCAAAACTGGGCCGGGCCTTACCCAAAGATCTCTCCGAAGCAGATGTCGAAGCCTTAATTCATGCCCCGGATATCAACACGGCATTAGGGCTGCGCGATCGCGCCATGTTTGAAGTGCTGTATGCCTGCGGACTGCGGGTGACCGAACTGATTAACTTGCGGCTGGAACTGATCAACTTAAAACAGGGCTATTTACGTATTGTGGGTAAAGGTAATAAAGAACGCCTGGTTCCGATGGGACAAATGGCCTGTGAATGGGTGGAAAAATATCTGAACGAAGCTCGTCCGCAACTGTATAAGACTTCGACCGATTATCTGTTTCTGACCCAGCATGGTGGCATCATGAGCCGGCAGAATTTCTGGTATGCGATTAAGCGTTATGCCTTGCAGGCCGGAATTCAGTCCGAACTGTCACCGCATACCTTGCGCCATGCCTTTGCGACGCATTTACTCAATCATGGCGCAGACTTACGCGTGGTACAGATGCTGCTCGGGCATACTGATCTGTCTACCACCCAAATTTATACCCATGTAGCACAAGTACGGATGCAACAGCTACATGCGACCCATCATCCACGAGCTTAAAACATATCCGGATGGAATAAACTGAGAAGTTTGACGTGTGGGTATTTTTTTTTGTTATGCTAATGCTCTGTTTTTAATCCAAGAAGAAAAGGGTTTTTTATGACATTTGCCCGCTCAAAAATTTTTATGGCTTGCACACTTGCTGCTGGTTTGGGCCTGACTGCGTGTTCCAATTCCACTAACAACGATAAAAAGCAAGAGTTGACTGCGAGCGCACCGGCGACGGGTGAAGCCTCTACCCTGACCGAACGCAATGCAGAACAGCGTCTGGCTTCTACGCTGGAAAAGCATTTCAAAACCGCTGGCATCAGTGCCAAAATTACCGACATTAAAGCCACTGAAGTGCCGAACCTGTACTGGGTGAGTCTGGAAGGCATGTCTGCGGTCTATGTCACCAGTGACGGTAAATATCTGATTCAGGGCGATGTGATCCGTCTCGGCGATAAACAGCTGCACAATGTCAGCGAGAACCTGCAAGCAGGCATCAACAATAAACTCTTTGCTGAACTCAAGCCAGCCGACTTACTGGTCTATCCAGCTAAAGGCAAAGCCAAGCATGTGGTTTATGTGTTTACCGATGTCAGCTGTCCGTATTGCCATAAATTCCATGAGCAAATGGATGAGATGAATGCCAAAGGCATTGAAGTGCGTTATATCGCCTGGCCGCGTGGTGAACAGCATATGCCGGCCATGGAAGCAATCTGGTGCAGTGCCGACCGTCGCAGTGCCTTTGACCAAGCGATTGCGGGTGCACAGATTAGTGCAAAGAAATGTGAAAATCCTGTTCAAGATCAATATCAAATGGGTCTGAATATGGGTGTGAATGGCACCCCTGCCATTTATAATTCAGCAGGCACTTATCTGGGTGGTTACCTGTCTACATCGGAATTATTGAATCGGCTTAAATAACTAATTTTAATACGTTATTTAACTTTATTTTATAGATAAAGATATTCTGAAATGACCCTAGAGTCAGGCGGGTTTTTTAGCTATGATCTAGGCTCTTGTAAAAAAACTGTTTAATTTGGAGTGTGACGTGAAACCAGTTCGTCTGGCAATCCTCGGTCTTGGTACTGTAGGTGGTGGTGCCTTGAAACTATTAAAAGAAAATGCTGCTGAGATCAAACGTCGCACCGGTCGTGAAATTGAAATTACCCATGTAGGCACCCGTCGTCCACGTCCTGATCTGGATCTGCCAGAATCGGTCAAACAAAGTGCCGACTTAATGGACATCGTACGTCAACCTGATGTAGACGTCGTGGTTGAAGTGATGGGCGGAATTCATCCTGCTTTTGAAATTATTATGGAAGCCATGAAACATGGCAAACATATTGTAACGGCCAACAAAGCACTCTTGGCTGAACACGGTAACGAGCTGTTTAAAGCGGCTGAAGACAATGCCGTACAGATTGCCTATGAAGCGGCAGTGGCCGGTGGCATTCCGATTATTAAAGTGATTCGTGAAGGTCTGGCAGCCAACAAGATTGAATGGCTGGCCGGTATTATTAACGGCACAGGTAACTTCATTCTCAGTGAAATGCGTGAAAAAGGCCGCGCTTTTGAAGATGTGCTGAAAGAAGCTCAAGAACTGGGTTATGCTGAAGCCGATCCAACTTTTGACGTGGAAGGAATTGATGCAGCGCACAAGCTAACGATTCTGGCCTCATGTGCCTTTGGTATTCCACTTCAGTTTGACAAAGTCTTTACTGAAGGCATTGGTAAAATCACTGCACAAGATGTGAAATATGCCGAAGACCTCGGTTTCCGGATTAAACACCTGGGTATTGCACGCCGTACCGATGCCGGGATTGAACTCCGTGTACACCCGACCCTGATTCCAGATGACCAGTTAATTGCCAATGTCAACGGCGTGAAAAATGCGGTTCTGGTACAAGCCAATGCGGTCGGTCCAACATTATACTATGGTGCTGGTGCAGGTGCGGGACCAACGGCTTCTGCGGTTGTTGCCGATGTGGTTGATATTGTCCGTGACATTATTTACACAGAAGACGGCGCAGGCACCATTCCGCAACTGGCTTTTGAAGCGCTCAGTGATTTACCGATCTTGAGTCGTGAACAAATGACCACCGGCTATTACATCCGTATTAATGCCGAAGATCAGATGGGCGTGCTTGCCGATGTGACCACGATTCTCAGTCGTGCCGGCATCAGTATTGATGCGATCATGCAGCAACCACGTTTATCCAAAGACCTTATTCCTATCGTGATTCTGACTGATCCTATCGTCGAATCAAAAATGGATGCAGCGCTTTCACAAATTCAAGCATTACCCGTCATTCATGGCGAAATTGTACGAATTCGTTTAGAATCGCTTGATAATTAATCGGGTTGAGGGGAGGATTCCCCTTGCCAAGCTCTACACACAATTGGAACATCATCATGTCGAATGCCAATCGTTATACTGGTTTAGTTGACCGCTATCGCGACCGTTTACCAGTGTCTGCAACTACTCGTGCGATCTCTTTGGGTGAAGGTAATACTCCACTGATCAAGCTTGAGAATATTCCACGCATTATTGGTAAAGATGTTGAAATTTATGTGAAGTACGAGGGCTTAAACCCGACTGGTTCATTTAAAGACCGCGGTATGACTATGGCGGTGACTAAAGCCGTTGAAGAAGGCTCTAAAGCTATCATCTGCGCATCTACCGGCAACACCTCTGCGGCGGCGGCGGCATATGCTGCACGTGCTGGCATCAAAGCATTCGTGCTCATCCCTGAAGGCAAAATTGCCATGGGTAAAATGGCTCAAGCGATGATGTATGGTGCGATCACCATGCAAATTCGCGGTAACTTTGATGACGGTATGCGTCTGGTTAAAGAAGTTGCCGATCAGGCACCGGTAACGATTGTAAACTCAATCAACCCGTACCGTCTGCAAGGTCAAAAAACCATTGCTTATGAAATCGTTGAAGCTTTAGGTCGTGCACCGGATTATCACTGCCTGCCAGTCGGTAACGCGGGTAACATCACTGCGCACTGGATGGGTTATACCGAAGCGGTTGCCAACCAGTCGAAAGAAGAATTTGAGCAAGTCGTTTACGATGCTGAAACTGATGCTTTCACTGGTCCTAAACCGGCAGGCTTGCCAATCATGGCAGGTTATCAAGCGTCTGGTGCTGCACCTTTCCTTCGTGGCGGTCCAGTAGAAAATCCGGAAACTGTTGCAACTGCGATTCGTATCGGCAATCCGCAAAGCTTCAATCATGCTAAAGCGGTTGTTCGTGATTCAAGCGGCTGGTTTGATGAACTGACTGATGCGGAGATTCTTGAAGCTCAACGTCTGCTTTCTATGTATGAAGGTGTATTCGTAGAGCCTGCGTCTGCTGCGTCTGTCGGCGGCGCGATCCGTGACATTAAAGCGGGTAAAATTGCTGAAGGTTCAGTGATCGTATGTACCGTAACGGGTAACGGTCTGAAAGATCCAGACACTGCTATCAAGCAATGTGCTGATGCCGTGATGTTGTCGATTGATGCAACTATGAGTCAAGTTAAAGACTCTATTCTGTCGAATATGTAATTTCGGCCAGCATTAAAAAAACCCTGCAAGTGCAGGGTTTTTTTATGAACCAATCAATTAGATTCGTTTAGGTTGCTGGCTGACCCAACTCATTAAACGGGTCGCATCATTGGTACGCGCCTGTGAGCTGTTTGCGCCTAAAAGTACCACCGCCACCGGACGGTTATTCAGAGTCGTGTGCATCACCACACAGCGCCCTGCTTCATTAATAAAACCGGTTTTAGAAATATTGATATTCCAGCCGCCATTACGTACCAAGGCATTGGTATTATTAGATTTCAATACACGATAACCCAAGTTAAAGTCATAGCTTGGCGTGGTCGAGAACTGACGAATCAGGCCGTATTGAGAGGCAGTATTCACCAAAATCCCTAAGTCACGAGCTGATGCCACGTTGCCCGGATGCAAACCTGTCGACTCCATGAAGTGGGTAGAATTCATACCCAGCTCTTTGGCTTTGGCATTCATTTTGGCAATAAATGCTGATCGACCACCCGGATAGGTTCGTGCCAAAGCGGCAGCAGCCGGGTTCTCGGACTTCATCAGAGCAAATAATAAAGCTTCAGCACGGTTCATGCTGTCTCCTGCTCTTAGCGTCGAGCTTGAGCTTTTACAACCTGAACAGGAAAAATCAGCCTGTTGCAGGGTGATTTTTTCCGACATATTCAGACGTGCATCAGAAATCACCACCGCTGTCATCAACTTAGTAATCGATGCAATCGGATAGGCAGTATTGGTATTTTTGCTAAACAGCACTTCACCGGTTTGTGCATCCATGACCAGTGCAGCACGTGCATTGACAGAAGGTTGATTACTAAAATGATTCGTATCAATAATCTGTGGCGCAGTATAAGCAGGTTTGGCTGCTGTTGGCGCTGCTGTGCCGGCCTGACGCAAAGTGGTAGTCACTGTGGCTGAACCGGGTGGCGACGGCTCATTGGCAGAGGCATTAAAATCATCGCTCATTAACTGGTTAACTTCTTCAGAAGACCAACTAATGCTGGAACCGCCCTCTGCCGTGCCAGAATTCATAATGATTTCAGCAAAACTTGTCGTGCTCATGCTGATTAACACGGACAGGCCGAGTAGATGCCTTAAAGACTTGTTTATTTTCTTCACTATTCCTTCACTCAACTAACAGAGGTAAGATTGATTTGCGTATTACCTCTAATATGCCTTACATTTAAACACAATGCCGAACATTTTTTGTTCTTGACACTGTGTGATAAGTTTCAGATTTAATCTTGCGAATAGGATTGCTAATTTTGTACTTTCATTGCAAGCTTATTTTGCTTTATGTAACAAAAAAATGATTTTTTTAACAGAGGGAGAGCGTAGGTGATCACAGTTTTAGTTGTGGACGACCATGAATTAGTTCGTACTGGAATTTGCAGAATGCTAGAAGACCATGCGGAGGTTCAGGTAATTGGACAAGCTGAATCTGGTGAAGAAGCGATCTCTCTAGTTCGTCAACATCATCCTGATGTAGTTTTGTTAGATGTGAATATGCCGGGCATTGGTGGCGTAGAAACCACGCGCCGTCTACTTCAGAGTGCGCCGGAAACCAAAGTTTTGGCGGTTAGCGGTTTAGCAGAAGAGCCTTATCCGTCCCTGTTATTGAAAGCCGGTGCCAAAGGTTATATCACCAAAGGGGCCCCGATTTCGGAAATGGTCCGTGCGATTAACAAAGTCATGCAAGGCGGCAAATATTTCAGTGCAGACATTGCGGAACAGTTAGCAAGCTCTTACCTTTCTGATACACAACAATCGCCTTTTGATGCATTGTCAGAACGTGAAATGCAAGTCGCGATGATGGTCGTGAATTGTATCAGCGCCCAGGAAATTGCCGACAAGCTCTTTGTGAGTGTTAAAACCGTGAATACTTATCGTTACCGTATTTTTGAAAAACTGAATATCGATAGCGATGTTAAACTGACTCATCTGGCCATGCGCTATGGACTCATTAAACCTTAGCTTTTAACGATTTCCGGTGCATATGGCACAACAAAAAAACTATGCTGAACTGAATCAATACCATCTCGGTATCTGGTACAGCGCTTATCGTCTGCTGATCAGCACCGGTTTGTTGCTGATTTTTATACTGACCTACCCCGAACTCACCACCGATTATCAATACCCGCAGCTGTATTATTATGCACTGGGAATCGGGGTTGCGATCAATACCGTACAGCTGTTTGTGCTAAAATGGATCAGACGCCTGATCCAGCCGCAGCTGATTATGATTTTCTTTAGCGATGTCTGCGTTTTAAGTTTGCTGACTTTGGCGAGCGACGGTCCTAATCTGCAAATTGGGCTGCTGTTTGTGATTACTATCTTTTCTGCATCTTTATTATTAGATGCAAAAAAGGCCTTGGTCGTCACCCTCATTTCAGTCATTAGTGTTATTTATCAGCATTTTATCGGCAGTATTTTTGCGTTTTCTTCACTCAGCAATATCAGTAATAGCGCCCTGCTGGCCTTTTTGTTTTTTGTGGTTTATGGCACTGGACAAATTGCCGTGCGCCGTTTTCAGATTCTGGAAAATTTGAATTTTTCTCAATCGCTGGAACTGCATCGCTTACAGAATATTAACCGCTATATTCTGGAACAGATTGAAACCGGTTATCTGGTTCTGGATGAAAACTATCATGTGGTACTCAGTAATCCTGCCGCCTGTAATCTTCTTGGAATTGAGTCCAAATACGGCCATGAGAAATTTACTTTATCTCAATCACAGCCAGATTTATTTGAACTGGTCCATTTTGAAACGCTAGAAAATGGTGAGCGCTTTCAGTTTGAATCCCAGCAAAGTCGCTATAATATTCATGTGCAGGTGCAAAAACTGATTGTGCCGCATCAGACTCTAATGCTACTGGTGTTACAGGATGCCAAAAAACTGAATCAGCAGGTGCAGCAACTTAAACTTGCTGCACTGGGTCAACTCTCAGCCAGTATTGCCCATGAAATTCGTAACCCCTTGGCGGCCATTGTGCAGGCCAATGATTTGTATCTGGACTCAGAAACTGAACAGCAACAGCTACTCCAGCAGATGATTGGCCGACAGGCGACCCGGATTGACCGGATTATTCAGGACACGCTGAATATGGTCAAAAATAAAGAAACCCACCCGATACCGATTCATCTCAATGAATTTATCCCGTTATTTATCCAAGAAGATCTGGCCGATATTCGCGATCAGATTCAATTTAATATTGATATCCCGCTAGTGATTCAGTTTGATGAAGCACAATTCCGGCAAATCCTGATTAATCTGATTCGTAATGCCATTCGTCACAATTCAGCAGATGCAGCCTATATTCAGCTGAATGTGCATCCTTATGAACATCGGGTCTGGATTGATGTACGGGATTTTGGCTCTGGCGTAGCCGTACATGATCAAGCTCTATTGTTCAAACCCTTTTTTAGCACATCGATTAGTGGTACCGGATTAGGATTGTATTTATCACATAGTTTTTGCGAAGCAAATCAGGCACAATTAAACTATATACAACAAGAACAGGGCGCATGCTTTCGCATCAGCTGTCAACGTATTACGTTTTAAAGGGGTCAAGGAAGATGAATGGGGAACAACAACCACTGGTGCTTTTGGTGGATGATGAGGAAGATTTGTGTACCCTCATGCAAATGTCATTGCTGCGCATGGGAATTCGTACGCACATTGCCCACCGTTTGGAAGATGCTAAAAAATGCCTTGCCAATCATCAATATGATGCCTGTCTGACTGACCTAAATCTGCCCGATGGCAATGGTTTGGAGTTACTGGACTGGATTGGCAGCCTCTATCCGGCACTTCCGGTCGCAGTTCTGACCGCCTATGGCAACATGGAAATCGCCATTGCTGCGCTCAAAGCCGGGGCCTTTGATTTTGTCAGCAAACCGATCAATCAGAAACATCTGGAACAACTCTTACAAAAAGCCCTGAATAAACCGGTGGATTATTCGCATAATAATCCAAATGAAGCGCTTGAACATAAAATGCTGATTGGACAATCCCTGCCGATCCAGCAACTACGTATTACCTTACAAAAAATTGCCCGATCCCAAGCACCGGTTTTTATCACTGGTGAATCGGGAACAGGTAAAGAAGTCGTGGCCAATCTGGTCCATCGCCTGAGTAACCGCAATGAAGGTCCTTTTATTGCGATTAACTGTGGCGCCATTCCGACTGAGTTGATGGAAAGCGAACTGTTTGGGCATAAGAAAGGCAGCTTTACCGGCGCTGCTCAGGACAAACAGGGACTGATTCAATCTGCCCATGGTGGCAGTCTGTTTCTGGATGAAATTGCAGAATTACCGCTTTCTATGCAGGTCAAATTGTTACGTGCCGTACAGGAAAAACGTATTCGTCCACTCGGTTCGGATACCGAAATTGATGTGGATTTCCGTGTGATCAGTGCCACGCATCAGGATCTGGAAGCCTTGGTGCAACAAGGCAAATTCCGTCAGGATTTATATTTCCGTATTCATGTAATGGATCTGACTTTACCGCCATTACGTGAACGCGGCCAAGATATTCTGTTATTGGCCGAACACTTTATTCAGAAGATTTGCCAGGAATGGGGCATTCCCAATAAAAAACTGACCGAACGTAGCAAAGAGTTCTTATTGGGACAATATTATCCAGGTAATGTACGTGAATTGCGTAATATTATGGAACGCGCAATTACTTTAAGTGATGAAGAGCGGATTGATCTTCAGCATTTGCAGAGTGCACCGCTACGTCATGCGCTTAACAGCCCTCAGGAGATAAATACGCTCACGAGCGAGATCATTGCGACCGAAACCCTGATTGCACCTAAAAAGCTGCCTGAAGAGGGTCTAGAACTATATTTGGAAAAGGTCGAGAAAGAAATTTTACTGAATGCGCTGAATCTGACCCATTGGAACCGGACACTGGCCGCCAAAAAACTCGGCATGTCATTCCGTTCCCTGCGCTATCGTTTGAAAAAGTTCGGACTGGATACCGAAGAAGACGAATAATTATTTTTGCAGGAGCAGCAAGTCTGTGACATGTTCCAGATAACTCTCCTCACGCATTTCCTGCTTAAACGGATAGTTGAAATGCGGCTGTACGCCCCGCCCTTCAATCATCTGGCCACTCGGGCTAAAGTATTGCGATACTGTCATCTGTAGAGCCGAACCGTTGCTTAAAGGAAAGAGTTTCTGTACTACGCCTTTGCCATAGCTTTTTTCGCCTACGACCCAGGCACGGTTATGTTCTTTCAGGGCTGCTGTAAACACTTCTGTTGCAGAAGCCGAGCGGTTATTAATCAATACCCCAACTTTCAGATTCTGAAACTCAAAACTCGGCAAGGCCTGAAATTGCTGATTACCTTCAGCGCGGCTTTTGGTCGACACAATCACGCCCTGATTCAAAAATAAATCGGCAGATTCAACTGCAGCCGAGAGTAAGCCACCGGGATTATTGCGTAAATCAAATAGCACGGCTTTTAAGCGCTTGTCGGCATAGCTTTCGATTAGACGTTTGATTTCATTGGCAGTATCTTGCTGAAAAACCTTGACCTGTAAAACCAGAACCTGATTATTGTGCAGGCTCGATTTAATTTCAGTATCCAGTTTGGTATTGCGGACCAGACGAACGGCCGGACTTTGCGGGGAGAGCTGAATCATGAGCGTAGAGCCAACGGCTCCGCTCAATAACTGCCGGACTTGTTCCTGATTCAGGCTATTTAATACCTGATCGTCAATTTTATAAACCGTGACGCCATTTCGAAGTCCCTGCTTGGCTGAATCAGCATCGGAACTCAGTCCCTGAACTACCCATTGCTTCAACCGCGGGTCAAATTGCAGATCAAAATCAATGCTGGCCAGATCACCTTCGGTATATTCACGCAGTTGCTTATAATCTTCAGGCGACAAATAACGGGAATAGCGATCTAAGCCACTGACCAGACCCTGAATGGCCTGTTGAAACAAGGCATCGTCATTTTTATCTTGAATATAATTATCTTTTACGATGCCATAAATTTGTACGAATTCTTGAATGGATGCCACAGGAATTTCGGAATAGACCTGCCCATCCATTTCCATATCATCGAATGCCGGCTCATTTGAACCCGCACCCCAAGCTGAATGACTCAAACACATCAGTAAGCATGGTATTACAACAGACTTCCAGCGTGTTCTTGCCATTCTTTGACCTTTTTAGAATTTTATCGAAAATTATGCATCAAGCTGAATCAGGTTACGACCTTGCATTTCAGCAGGTACCGGAATTTGCATTAGACTTAATAAAGTCGGTGCGACATCTGCCAATACACCGCCTTCTGCGATAGTGGCCTGAGTTGGGCCGACATAAATAAACGGAACCAATTCAGTGGTATGCTGAGTATGTACCTGACCACTGTGATAGTCCTGCATCTGCTCTACGTTACCATGATCGGCAGTCACAATCATATGACCTTTTTGCGCCATTACCGCTTCATAAACCCGGCCCAAACAGATATCAACCGCTTCAACCGCTTTCACCGCAGCATCGAATACACCCGTATGACCGACCATATCACCATTGGCAAAGTTCACGACCAGTAGATCAAATTCACCTGAATTGATCGCAGCCACCAGCTCATCAGTCACTTCATAGGCACTCATTTCCGGTTTAAGGTCATAAGTGGCCACGTTTGGCGATGGAATCAGGATACGTTTTTCACCCGGATATTCATCTTCACGACCGCCACTGAAGAAGAAAGTCACATGTGCATATTTTTCTGTTTCCGCGATACGCAGCTGAGTTTTACCCAAGTTTGACAGGTATTCGCCAATCGAGTTGACCAATGCTTCAGGCATATACGCTACAGGTGCATCAATCGTGGCTTGATAGCGGGTCAACATGACAAACTTCGCCAGATTTGGCACCACTTTACGTTCAAAACCGGCAAAGTCTTTTTCCACAAATGCGCGGGTCAATTCACGGGCACGATCGGCACGGAAGTTCATGAATACGACACTATCGCCATCCTGAATTTTTGCCAGCTCGCCAATACGGGTCGCTTTGACAAACTCATCTGACTCATCGGCTGCGTAAGCCTGTTCCAGACCTTCAACTGCGCTGACAGCTGTACGAACCGCTTCACCTTCAGTCAGCAGACGATAAGCCTGTTCAACACGATCCCAACGGTTATCACGGTCCATGGCAAAATAACGGCCAATCACAGTCGCAATACGACCTTGACCTGGATATTGTGCGAATAAGGCATCAAGCTTTTCTAAAGAAGGCTGTGCGCTTTTAGGCGGTGTATCACGACCATCTAAAAATGCATGTAAATAGACTTTCACACCGCGTTTCAGGGCCAGTTCAGCCATCGCCACGATATGATCTTCATGTGAGTGCACACCGCCTTCAGACAAAAGACCAAGCAAATGTACTGCACCACCTGAAGCTTTGGCTTTCTCCACCGCATCGACCAACACTTCATGTTCAAAGAAGTCGCCCGTACGAATGTCTTTGGTAATCCGGGTAAAGTCCTGATACAGCACACGACCTGCGCCGAGGTTCATATGTCCAACTTCAGAGTTACCCATCTGGCCATCTGGCAGGCCAACATCTTCACCTGAACCCGAGATCAAACCATGCGGATGCTTGTCCTGTATCGCAGTTAAATTTGGTCGTTTAGCTGCTAAAAACGCATTGTCTTCGACCGCTTCGCGATGACCCACACCATCCATAATCACCAAAACGTGAGGGATTTTGCCAGCAGTTGCATCCGTCATAATGAAATACTCTGTTCGTCTACGAATTAATCGCTCTATTTTAGCGAAGTTTATAAAAAGAGGCCATGACCCGTATATGGTTTAAGCCTCTCATGATGATTGATTTGTTCTATTTTCCTATGGTTTAGCGTGCCCGATGCAGCAAGTATACGCCGATGCCGAACATGATCAGAATCGGAATAAACACGAACCAGGCCGGAGACGGTGCATAGATCAAGCTGGCATAGCCGAGGAAATCCTGCAGATAGAAGAAACCCAGTCCGGCAAATAAAGCTATCACCAGACGAAAACCCATGGATTGCTGACGTAATGGCCCGAAGATAAATGAACAGGCGATCACTACTAGTGCAATCAGGGCAAAAGGCGAGCCGAGTTTTTGCCAGAAGGCCAGCTGATAGGTTTTAGGCACCTGGCTGTATTCATGCATATAGCTCATGAAACTGACCAGTTGACTCGGCGATAAATCTTCAGGATCAATCGTCACCATATGCACATATTTAGGCTGTAATGCTAGTGCTAAAGGTTGCTGTTGCTGCTTAACCAGTGTGGCATTACCATTTTGAAGAATATCGAACTGCTCTGTGTTGTCCAGCGTCCAGGAACCATCTTTAACAAATTGGCCCTGATCTGCCTGCAAGGTACCGCGCAAACGATAGTTCTGGTCAAAGTCCAGCATCTGCACATTTTTCAACTGACCTTGCGAGTTAGCATAATCGATATAAATAAAGCGCTGCCCTTCCCGAGTCCAGTAACCACGAACTTCACCGAGCTGAGCGGCTTTACTGGCACTTTTTACGCTTTTGGCCTGTTCATTGGTATAAGGAATGACCCACTCGCTCAGGGCAAATGACAACACCACCAACAACAGTGCTGAACGGATCACCCACCCGACAATACGCCATAAGCTCACGCCGACCGAACGCATCACAATCAGCTCACTATTCGAGGCTAATGTACCAAGACCTAAAACTGCACCAATCAGTGCAGAAATCGGCAGGATTTCATATAAATAATTTGGTGCGCCCCAAAGCACATATTTCAAGGCATCCCAGGCACCATAACCATCTTTGAGCGAGCCAAGCTCACCCAGATAAGTAAATAATACCTGTAAACCTGCCAATACTGCGGTTGCACCCAGCATCGCCAGCGCAGTGGTTTGGGTCACATGTTTTGCAACTATACGACGTGCCAACATTGTTAAGACCTCACTCGCTGAATCTGTTTCTTGATTTTTGGACCTAATTTCTGTTTACGTGAGAACAAGGCACCCGCAATTGCATAGGCAATCAGGATCAATGGATAGGCCCATATTCCCATTTCTTCTTTACTGATCCGGGTCTTCACTGCCATCAAGGCTACAATCAGACTGGCAAAGATCATGAGGGCAGGAAATAACTTGAGATAACGACCCTGTCGTGGGCTCACTTCGGACAATGCCACAGCCAGAATCAGGGCAATCAGAATCGCAAAAGGAACAAACACCCGCCAGCCCAGCTCACTGGCCACTACAGGATCCTGACGGTTCTGCCACAATTGCGAGGTCGGTAAGGCTTCAACTTCAGTACTGGCAAATTGCGCTTCTTCATCGCTTTCTAAGCGCAGACGATAGCTTTCAAATTCAGCTTGGGTATATTGCGGTGTGCCCGGATAGATCTCATAACGGCGACCTTGGACCAGATCCACCACATTGGCAGCATCATTCGGTACCTCAATTCGGGTGGCTTCCTGCGCCAGAATCATCACATCCGGTTTGCCTTCTTTTTCCGCACGCTGATAAAAGAAAATATCTTTTAAATTTTTACGGTCTTCTGACAGGTCACCGGCATAAATAGTATAGGGCCCAGAGGAGATAAATTCTTTCGGTCTCACCAGGTCAAAGCCGGTACGTACCGCCTGACTGGTGGTCAGGGCTTCAAACTGGCGAATGCCCCACGGCGCAGCCCACAGCATCAATCCGGCCTGAGCAATCAAAAACACCAGGGTCATCGGCACCAGTAGACGCGCCAATTGATGCCGACTGACGCCACTGCCATTCATTACAGCCATTTCATGATCGACATATAAACGGCCAAACACCAGCATCAGTCCAATAAAGAAACCGAGCGGAAGAATCAGGGTTAAGAACTCAGGCAAACGATAGCCAATAATGCTAAATAAAATGCCTGCATCCAGACGGCCTTGCGCCGCGACACCAAAATACCTGATCAGTCGACCGCCCATCATGATCAAGGTCAATAAGGCAATCACCACCAAGGATGTCGAGACAACTTGCTTGACCAGATAACGCCGAATAATCAAATTAATTCTTCCAAAATAAGGTCCATAAAACGAGTGCTAGTTTACCCGAATAGCAAAAATATAAAACCTAGGCCGCCCTGCCCATTGAAAATCTATTCAGATAAATGTTTCAATGACTGAATGATTTACCCATCTAGACAGGCGTGAAAACAGAATATGAAACTTACAATTAATACGTCATTCCCAGAGAATGGATCAAGTCAATCTTTGTTGATTTTAGTTGACTCGGAACAACTTCAGAATACAACCGCAACCTATCAAATCAATAATTTAGACACATTAATTGAAGCCTCTCAATTCAAGGCAGCGTTGGCGGAAAGCCTGAGCCTGATTGGTCAGGTGAGCCAGCCCAGCCATGCAGCACTAATTGGTTTAGGCAAGGTCGCTGAACTGCAACCGGCAAAACTTGCAAAAATCGCGCAAACTATTATTCAAGTCACTCAAAAAAAATTCAAACAGATTTCTGTAGATCTGACACAACTTCCACAAGAATTCCATTATCTGTTTGCGCTCTTCCTGACTCAGGCCAGCTATGGTTATGATGAATATAAATCCAAGAAGAATGAATTTGTGCTCGAGCAGATCGACCTGATTGCCACTCATAGCGTCTTAACTACCGAACAGTTGCAACTGGTACAAGCAGTGCAAAGCGGACAAAATCTGGCACGTGACCTGGGCAACCGTCCGGGCAATATCTGTTTCCCTGAATATCTTGCAGAACAGGCGGTGGCTTTGGCGGCTGAATATCCAGACCTACTTAAAGTCACAGTGCTGGATGAACAGCAAATGGCAGATTTAGGCATGGGCGCCTTCCTTGCGGTAAGTAAAGGTTCAGAGCGTCCTGGTCGGATTATCAGCATGGAATATCAGTCAGAGCGTAGCGAAGCACCGGTAGTCTTGGTGGGTAAAGGCATTACGTTTGATACCGGCGGTATTTCCCTTAAACCAGGCGCAGGCATGGACGAGATGAAATACGACATGTGCGGTGCAGCTTCTGTACTCGGTACAATGCGTGCATTGTGCGAAGCCCGCTTACCTCTACATGTGGTGGGAACCATCGCTGCAGCAGAAAACATGCCTTCAGGTAAAGCCACCCGTCCTGGTGATATCGTAACGACCATGAGCGGTCAGACGGTTGAAATCCTGAATACCGATGCCGAAGGTCGTTTGGTCCTATGTGATACCTTGACCTATGTAAAACGTTTTAATCCTGCTTTGGTGATTGATATTGCGACCTTAACCGGTGCCTGTGTGGTCGCTTTGGGTTCAGTACTAACGGGTCTGTTCACGCCAGATGATAAACTGGCAGCAGAACTAGAAGCTGCCGGCCAGCATTCCTTTGACCGGGTATGGCGTATGCCGGTACTGGAAGACTATCAGGAACAACTGGATTCACCATTTGCCGACATTGGCAATATCGGTGGTCCAAAAGCTGGTTCTGTGACTGCAGCCTGCTTCCTGCAACGTTTTACCCGTGAATATCGCTGGGCACATCTGGATGTTGCAGGTACGGCATGGAACTCAGGTACCAATAAAGGTGCAACCGGCCGTCCAGTTCCATTATTGATGCAATTTCTGACGAGTCGCGTTCAAAGCAATGGCTAAAGTCAGCTTTTATTTATTTGAAAAAAGCCCTGAACGACAAGTGGACAGCACTTGTCGTTTATGCCGTAAGATTCTGCGCCAGCCGGCGCGAATCTGGTTATTGTGTGCCGATACAGATTTGCAACAACAGCTGGATGAACGCCTGTGGAGTTTTGATCCCGCGAGTTTTATTCCGCATGGTATTGACCAGCCTCAGGCGACGGTCTGTATTTCGGCAACACTGCCGGAACAGTCCGACTGGATTATTTTCAATTTTAATCCGGAAGCACTTGAACCTTACACAAAATTTAGTCACATTATTGAGATCATTGAAAACCATGAAACGGCTAAACAGCTGGGTCGTGAAAAATTCAAGCAATATCGTCGTTTAGGTATTGAACCGGACACCCATAAGCTTTAACCGATATCATCCACAAGGAGAGGCACGTGGCATTAAATGTAGGTCCCGATTTTAAACAGCGCTGGTTAAATGTGCCGGAAGCTGTACGTCAGACCTTTATCGATGACCTCTCTCGGATCTGCGATATTTTAAAACCAGAAACGTCTTTGGAAGAATGGCAGAGTCGCGACCAGCGCTTACAGCAAGAATCTGAACGCAAGATTGAAGCTGCCTATGCACAGCGCAAGGCCGAATTAATTGAAGAAGCCCGTATTCGCAAACAGCTCGCGCTTGAAAAAGCCTTGGCCGAGAAACGTGCTGAAGAACAGGCCTATCAAGAACAGCTACGTCATGAGGAACAGCGTAAATTTAGCGAACAGAGTCAGGTGCTTGCTGAAATAAATACGCATCTAGAGGCTGAAGTGCAGCACTATGTCGCACGTTATGCAAAAAATCCTGAGACGACTTTTGATTTTGCCAAAGGTCGCATCCAGATTGAGGACGAGTCCATTTTATCCGAATTAGAAAGTGTGCGTTTACGTCTGGAACTTGAGGCAGAAACCGTGATTGAACAGGCCGTGAATGCACTTCGTGAAAAAATGCGTGCGGCAGCCAAAGAAGAAATCGAGTATATGCTGAAAAATTCTGAATTTTCTGATCAGCCACGCAATATTTAAATGATCCTTTCACATTAAAAAAGCCCGAAAATTCGGGCTTTTTTATCTTCTATGTCGCATCTTACAAAAAATCTGCCAGCATAAAGGCAGCATTTCCGAGCAGATAGCCAATGCTTAATAAAGTGCCAATCCAGAGGATGCCACCCGCAATATTATAAAAGCTGAATGTGGCAAAGCTCATATGCGCTGAACCGGCAGCAAAAGGGCCAAATGAGCGGACAAAGGGAATAAAACGTGCGATTAAAATAGTTTTACCGCCATGTTTCATAAAATAGTGGTTGGTTTTCACCATATATTCCGGCTTAAAATAGCGTGAATGCTGGTTGAAATATTTTAAACCGAGGACTTTTCCGGTGTAATAATTCACGCTATAGCCCAGCACCGAAGCAGTGAATAACAACAGCCCCATCGAATGCAGGGTCACCAGATCGCTGCTGGCACATAAAGCTCCCACAGCCAGCAATAGACTGTCGCCGGGCAGGAAAAAGAAAAACACTGAACCGGTTTCTGCAAAAATCACCAGAAACAGGATTGCATAAATCCATACCCCATATTGATCGAGCAATAGCGGCAATGACTGTTCCAAGTTAAGTAAAAAATCGAGCATTCGACCCGTCCACCAAGGCAATATTTGCAAGTTGAACTGCTGATTATCCCGAAAAATAAAAAAACAGTCTAATTTTTCAATCAGACTGTTCAGTAAATCAACATTTCTCTTATTTTAAGAAACCATTTTCAGCCAGGAAATCCATACTGATTTTTGATTGTTCAGTGGTTTGGGCGGCTTTATCACCGAGCAATAAACGCTCGATATAACGTGCCAATACATCCACTTCCAGATTGACCTTGCTACCGACTTTCCAGGTACCGATATTGGTACGTTCAGCAGTATGTGGAATCAGGTTCAGACTAATCACGCTACCACGCAAATGATTAATCGTTAGACTGATGCCGTCGACTGTGACCGAGCCTTTTTCTGCGAGATATTTGGCAATTTCAGCAGGTGCAGTCACTTCATAATAAATTGAACGTGCATCTTCACGTACCAGGGTGATCTCGCCAACTGCATCGACATGACCTGACACAATATGACCGCCAAAACGCGTAGTCGGCAACATGGCTTTTTCAACATTGACAGGTTGACCGGCTTTCCAGGTGCCGAGCGTGGTCCGGTTCAGACTTTCACGGGAAACATCAGCCGCATACCAGTTCTCGCCCCAGTCGATCACGGTCAGGCAGATACCATTGGTCGCGATAGAATCACCCAGATGTACATCAGACATGTCCAGATCGGTCTGGATGCGTAAACGTACATCACCACCAACGCTTTGCAGACTTTCGACTTTGCCGAGGCTTTCGATAATACCTGTAAACATTTTTATTTCCTTTTCAATTCTTTTACCAGAGGGCCAACTGGGTACTAACGCCGGTCGTATCCACACCACCCAATTCTGCATAATGATGCAGCTGGCTGAGTAATTGACGGATCGGTGGACCTGACTTGGCGTGGGTATCGGTAATCACAATAAATTCCAGCACGCGGGCACGTTCAGACTGGCGCTGTTTGCTAACACGATAACGCGGCACATCCTGGGTCAGCAAGGTCACCCGGCCACGTTTCAGATTGGCCTGTAACAAATCGGTAGCGCTGATATTACCGTCAGTTGAATAACTGGTCAGAATGAAACGTGCATTGATGGTGGCCAACAGGCTCTCGTAAGCTTCTTTGGCATATTTAGAGGAATTGTACTGGCTCGGACGCTCTTTGCGCCATGCCCGGTCAATCCCGCTCTTAAAGCCCTTGGTATCCGGAGTCGGTAAATCGGCCTGATCCCATAAGGTCAGCGCATTCAGCACATGATAATTACTGCTATAAGCATGCTGATTATACGGTGGATCCAGATAAGCTACATCTACTTCAAAGCCGCTCATCTGGTTGGCCAGATGCTGGGCATCGACACACCACATTTCTGCGGCCATTCCCTTTTTCTGATCCGACTCGCAAAAACGGCTTGGAGTCAGCCACAGCAATGATTCAATCCGTTCCAGCGCAGTTTGGGTTTTCCCGCCCCAGCCATGATGAAAGCTTTTGAAAACGCCTGAAGTATTGCTGACAAAACTGGCGGAATACAGCAAGGGTGCCAGCAAGGCAGACATTTCCACATCATCAATTGCACCTTGTGCCTGCCAGGCGGCAATCTGCTGACGGATGGCATCAATACGCATACCGTTACGACGTTTAAAGAACAAACGGTCACGGGCTGGATCATAAATTTCATCATTACGCGGACACAGGTTATGCGTCACCCAGCCTTTAACTTCCGGCAGACGGTTCAGATAATCAATCGCTTTCTGATAGCCACCGAGTTCTTTAAATGCCGGTGCTTCAGTACAGGCCAGTACCGCATGATTCAGCGCATGGCTATACGGCTCCCAGTCATTGGCAATCACACGATAGCCATTCTGACGGGCCAAGCGCGAGACCACGCCTGAACCTGCAAAAAAGTCAGCAAAAATCGGCGCACGACCATCAGCACGGTTCAGGGTTCCCGTACTTTCCAACGCTTCCAGAATTAAATGCAGTAAACGGCGTTTATTGCCCAGATAAGGAACCAGCTGATGGAAAAGATATTCATCGGTGGTACGTGCCGCATGGCGACGTTTATGATAAACCGTAGACTCTGAACTCATAGTGTCTCTTGAAAAGGAATTAGCCTGAAGCGCACGTCATCACCTAAGCGAGTTACATCGCACAGCTTAAATCGGAGTTGTTCGGCCATATGGCTAAATTCTGCATTAAACATGGTACGCGCAGACCGACCCAATAGGGTCGGTGCAACGTAACTGACCAGTTCATCAACCAATTTTTGTTGTAAAAATGCCGTAGATAAGGTCGCCCCTGCTTCCACCAAGACATCATAAATCTGATGCTGCTGAACCAGTTGCTTTAATAATTCTGCTAAAGGCTGTACCGGCAAGTGTAGCACACCCAGGTCTGCAAGCTCTTGACGAAATGGCCCCATGACCATCACTGTTTCAGGTTGCGCTAAAATCTTTGCACTCAGTGGCAGACGTCCCTGACGATCCAGAACAATCCGTTTCGGTTGCACCACGGTCTTGATATCTTCAACAGCATCCAGTTGACGTACATTCAGCTGACAGTCATCAGCAAGGACCGTTTCAATTCCGGTAATCACTGCGCCTGAAATCGCACGCCAATGCTGTACATCCTGACGCGCTTCCACACCGGTAATCCATTTCGATTCACCCGATGCCATTGCGGTACGGCCATCCAGGCTTGAGGCAATTTTTAAACGCACATAAGGCATGCCAGTCGCCATGGCTTTCAGGAAACCTTGATTCAGCTCATGCGCTTCATCTTCACAGATGCCAACGTCTACCTCAATGCCCGCATCTTTCAGGATCTGTACGCCCTTTCCGGCCACTAGCGGATTGGGATCAGGACAGGCCACGACAACTTTAGCCACACCTGCTTCCACCAGACCTTTGGCACAAGGCGGTGTCCGGCCATAATGCGCACAAGGTTCTAAAGTCACATAAGCGGTTGAACCACGTGCCTGTTCACCGGCCTGACGCAGCGCAAAGACTTCAGCATGTGGCTGGCCGGCTTGGGGATGAAAGCCTTCACCAATCACGATGCCATCTTTAACAATGACACAGCCGACATTCGGATTCGGTTTGGTGGAATATTGCCCCTGACGTGCCAATTCAATGGCCCGGCGCATCCAGATTTGATCTTGATTCAGTTCAGCCATGCTTATTCTTGTAATTCTCGTTGTTGCATCTGTTCAATCTGATGACGAAAAGCTTCGACATCCTGAAAATCCTGATAGACCGAAGCAAAACGCACATAGGCAACATGATCCAGAGCAAATAAAGACTGCATCACGATTTCACCGATGGTACGTGATTTCACATCACGCTCACCCAGACGGCGAATCTGTAGCTGAATATCGCTCAGCACCGTTTCAATCTGCTCTTGGGTCACCGGGCGTTTTTGTAAGGCATGCATCAGGGAACGGCGTAATTTGGCTTCATCGAAAGGTTCATTTTTACCATCCGACTTGATGACGCGCGGCATCACCACTTCATAGCTTTCAAAGGTAGTGAAGCGTTCATTACAACTGACACATTCACGGCGACGACGAATCTGACAGCCTTCAGCTGCCAGGCGTGAATCAATCACTTTACTGTCTGCAGTATTGCAAAATGGGCAATGCATAGCGGTTTAATTGAACAAATCCAGATGGATTCCGAGTGTAGCAAAAATTACAAACTTTGTAGAGTTTTACGCAACATATAGAAAAAAAACAGCCCATTCGGGCTGTTTTACACTATATATTGATTGTGGTGTATTTATTATTATTCGACACGTTCGCCATGTTGGCTTAAATCCAGACCCATACGCTCGTCATCAGATGCCACACGGATTCCAATGATCAAGTCGATGACTTTCAGGATAATGAAGGTCATGATCGCAGAGTAAGCAATTGTCGCCAGTACACCTTCCACTTGCACCCAAAGCTGATGCATGACATTGGCAGGGGCATTGTCACCCATGATGAATTCGCTAGCAAAGAAGGCCGTTAAAATCGCACCGACAATACCACCTACACCATGCAGACCAAAAGCATCTAAAGAGTCATCGGCTTTTAATGCGCGTTTCAGTGCCGTAATCCCCCAGAAACACAACACACCACCGATCAGACCCATCGCCAATGCACCGCCTACAGTCACAAAACCTGCAGCTGGAGTAATGACCACCAGACCAGCAACTGCACCCGATACGCCGCCCAGTACAGAAGCTTTACCACGTGCCAGTTTTTCAGTGATTAACCAAGAGATGGCTGCTGCCGCTGCTGCGACTTGAGTCACGATCAAAGCATAGCCTGCAGAACCGTTGGCACCTAATGCAGAACCACCGTTGAAACCGAACCAACCTACCCAGAGTAAAGATGCACCGACCACAGTAAGCGTCAGGTTATGCGGCGCCATAGATTCACGACCCAAGCCCATACGTTTGCCCAGCATATACGCTGCTACCAGACCGGCAACCCCCGAGTTGATATGTACAACCGTACCACCAGCAAAATCCAGCGCGCCGTCGTTAGCTAACCAGCCGCCACCCCATACCCAGTGGGTAATTGGTGCATAGACAATCACCACCCAAAGTGCGATGAAAGCAACGAAAGCACCAAATTTCATACGTTCTGCAATCGAACCGCTGATGATGGCAACCGTAATGATGGCAAAGGTCATTTGGAAAATCACAAACAGGATTTCAGGAATCGTGCCTGAAAGCGCCTCTGTAGTAATACCGGCCAACATGAACTTGTCCAGACCGCCTATAAAGGCATTGCCTTCACCGAAAGCTAGGGTATAACCAATAATCACCCAGGCAATACTGACCACAGCCGCAGCAATAAAGCTATGTGCCATCGTCGCCAGAACGTTTTTCTTACGGACCATACCACCATAAAATAGCGCCAAGCCAGGAATGGTCATGAGTAAAACTAGAGCGGTAGAGGTTAAAACCCAGGCGGTATCGCCGGTATCTAGAGTTGGTTCTTCTTCTGCAGGTGCTGCAGCTTCAACTGGCGCTGCTTCAGCAATTGCTGCTGTAGTGTCTGTTGTTGTATTTGTTGTATCGCCTGCTTCTTCAACAAGCACAATTTCTTCTGTCGGTGTTGTTGCTGTTGCAGCTTCTTCAGCCCATGCAACAGAACCACCAAAAAGAGCGCCGGCCATGCCGAACGCGAGTAGCATTTTTTTCATTCGTATCCCCCAACCAAGTTTTTGTGAGTTATTAGGTACTCAGCAAACTTCGTGCCAAGTTAGACAGCGTCTGCACCTGTTTCACCTGTACGAATACGGATGACTTGTTCTAAGTTAGTCACGAAAATTTTTCCGTCACCGATTTTTCCAGTGCTCGCCACACGAGTAATAGATTCAATCACCGCGTCTACCATTTCATCGCTAATCGCGATTTCAATTTTGACTTTCGGCAAGAAATCTACAACGTATTCAGCACCACGATAGAGTTCAGTGTGGCCTTTTTGACGACCAAAGCCTTTCACTTCAGTTACAGTGATGCCTTGAACACCAATTTCAGACAATGCTTCGCGAACATCGTCTAATTTAAAAGGTTTTACAATTGCAGTTACGAGCTTCATGTTTGTTTTCCTTCGGCTTATTTCACCAGTAAGGTTTTACGTTCAAATTTCATGCCAAGATTCCTAAGGTCGGGGGAAATTAGAAAGCCCGGCATGTGGTTTATTTATACCTTATTTTATACGGATAAAGGCTTTGAATCTTCAAAAAATAGACATTTTTTATGTGGATTTTTACAATATCTTTAATCGAATAAGTCTATATTTTGTCTGAAATACTATAGTCTGCATTTTAGCAATGCTAAACTGTCGGTTCCTTTCTACGGCGATGGATCAGACAATGATTGAAACTTTATTACAAGCAATTTTGCAGCAAGTCGAACAACCTAAGAAAGATTTGGAACATAATATCCGTGCCCTGTTAAATGAAGCTGTGGCGAAAATGGATTTGGTGTCTAAAGAAGAAATAGAACGTCAGCGTACTGCCCTAAATAATGCCAATCATCGCCTGAATGATTTGCTCAAACAGGTGGAAGCATTAGAAGAGAGAATTTCGAACAAAAAATAAGCACAACTACAGTGCATAAAAGACACCAGAACTATAAAAATAACGCACCAAATTGGAACAATAATAATGTCTTTTGCCAAAATTTATACGCGAGGCTTGCTGGGCCTGCATGCGCCTTTAATTGAAGTCGAAGTTCATGTCAGTTCGGGTATGCCTTCGCTCACTATAGTGGGGCTTCCCGAAGCGGCGGTACGTGAAAGTAAAGACCGGGTACGCTCTGCCATTTTGAATAGCGGCTTTCAATTTCCAACCAAACGTCTGACCATTAATCTGGCCCCTGCAGATCTGCCAAAAGATGGCTCACGTCTGGACTTACCGATTGCTTTAGGTATTTTAGTGGCCTCTGGGCAGCTGCCTGAAAATTGCACCGAGCATCTTGAATTTATTGGAGAATTGGCCCTCGATGGTCAATTACGTCCTGTCAGCGGCACCTTAAGTATTGCCATTGCCTGTCAAAGTGACCAGCATCAACTGATTTTGCCTGGCCCCAATGCACAGGAAGCCTGTCAGCTCCCAGACTTTAAAGTCTTTGCAGCCAATCATTTAAAAGAAGTGTGTGAACATCTTTCCCAAGCGCAGCGCTTACCGCAAATAGAAGCCAGTCCACTCAATACAGACCATTTTTATAAGTTTGATCTGGCGGATGTAAAAGGACAATTACGACCACGGCGTGGCTTGGAAATTGCTGCGGCAGGTGGTCATTCCCTGCTGTTTCGAGGCCCACCCGGAACAGGCAAGACCTTGCTGGCTTCTCGATTGGCCAGTATTTTGCCGCCCTTAAAGACGCAGGAAAATCTGGAAGTGGCCAGTATTTATTCGGTGGCGAATGCCAATCACCCTTTTGGACAACGGCCGTTTCGAGCACCACACCATACTGCTTCTGCGGTGGCATTGGTCGGTGGCGGCTCACACCCCAAGCCAGGAGAAATTACCCTGGCACATTTAGGGGTTTTATTTCTGGACGAACTGCCTGAATTCGACCGCAAAGTGCTGGAGGTTCTACGTCAGCCTTTGGAAGCGAAAGAAATCGTCATTTCCCGGGCATCACGCCAAATTACCTTTCCGGCTAATTTCCAGTTGGTGGCTGCCATGAATCCATGTCCATGTGGGTATGCATTCAATCAAGATATCCGCTGCCAATGTTCACCCGAAAGTATTAAGCGCTATCAGAACCGGATTTCAGGCCCGTTGCTGGATCGGATTGATTTGCATATTGATGTACCGCCATTACAGGCACATGAGTTACAGGATAATAGACCTACAGAAAACTCGGAAACGATTAGACAACGCGTTATTGCAGCCTATGAAATTCAGATGCAACGGCAAAATACCTTGAATATGAGTCTGAGTCCAAAACAGCTAGAGCAATATGCCACATTAGATCATTCAGCTCAGCATATGCTTGAACTGGCTCAGCAAAAACTGAATTTATCAGCACGTGGCTATCATCGGGTCTTGCGTGTTGCACGCACCATTGCGGATTTGAATCAAAGTCCAGATATTCAAAGTCAGCATCTTTCGGAAGCCCTGTCTTATCGCGGGCAGCAGCAGATTTAGATCATTAAAAAAGGCGACCTAAGGTCGCCTTTTTATCTAAAGAGAATTAGAAGCTATAACCGAGTCCGAATACAACTTTATTCTTTTGTTTTTCATCAAAACGATCATAACCACCCAAGATATAATTCATGCTTGCAGTTACACCTGTGTCACCAAGTGGCTTACTTAAACCGATGTCAAAATGACGGAAACCAAAGCTTTCCGTAGTTCCTTCAATAAAGTCACCTGATTTTTCATAAGCATATAAGCCTAAAGCTGTATCCAAGCTAAAATCTTGTGGTAAAGCATAGCTATAAGTGGCTTTTAAATAGGTATCACCCGCATTGCCCCAAGTGGTATCTTCAAGAAGAGTTTGTGCTGTAACACCCAAATCTTTATAGCTCATACCCAATAACAGCTCAAATCCATCAGAATTGACATCAGATTCATAATAATAATAGTAGGTCGTACCGATCGTTAAACCTAAGTCATCATTGACTGCATGGCTATAGCCAGCATAGAAGTTATTTTCGAAAGCATCACGTCCTTCTTCAGACAAAGTGTAATCTAGCGTAGATCCCCACCAACCTGCATAGAAGCCAGACGCATGGTTATAATCAAGTCCACCTTGTAAGGTAGCGCCGCTATTTTCAGGAATGTTAGTAATACCACGCAGGTTATAGCTTGAGAGTACGCTGATATTTCCAGATACCGTATGTTCAGCAACAGGTTCTTCAGCAAAAGTAAAAGAAGATACAGCGCCCAATAAAGCAAGAGATAATACTTTTAATGTTAATTTCATTGTGTGGCTCCCCCCAGATCGTCTGAGACGTTTTTATGATCATTGATTAAACTCAAGCTCAAAATTTGCAAGAGCTATGCCAATCTGGCTAAAAGGAACCAAAATAATAAATCTAAAAAGATAAATAAAATTTAAGTTATTGTTTTTAATTTAAAATTTAAACTATAAAAAACTAAATTATCTAGGCTTTCTATTAAATAAATGTATTTGAGGGTATTTCACCACTTTTTTAATACTTATACATAATCATTTACAATTTGCCCCATTTTGATTCCATTTTTAGAATGAATAAAATTTGTGTTAAAAAATAGTGCGTAAATTTTGATCAAATTTTTGCACGTTCTAAAATAAATAAGCTGCTCACATTCATTTCACCACTTTATAAATATCATTTATAATTTCCAATAAAATTATGTTTTTACTCAATTTTTACCGATAAGTTAGAAATTAATCACCTCAAATCCTTGCTATTGTTTAATTTGAGTTAAAAAAATCTAAACTTTAGTGGAATATATCCAATAAAAAATGACATTTTTTCAGCAATTCTTATACAATTCCTAAAAAATTCCGATCAATTTGTATAAGGCTTTCTTCCCAATGCAAAATTCAAAAAAATTAACATTAGCAGTTTTGATTCAGGCTGCTTTGGTTTCTACCGCTTTCGCTAGCGAGCAAAGCGAATCGAAAGGTTTTGTAGAAGACGCAGAAGGTTCTGTACTTTTCCGTACCGGCTATTTGCACCGCGATAAAACAAACTATAACGACAATCAAACCGGTGCACGTGAAGTTGTTAATGATACAAGTTCAGCTGCTCAGACTGCGATCGTTAAATTAGACTCTGGTTTTACCAAAGGTGTAGTCGGCTTTGGTGCCGGTATTATCGGTGATGCATCTTTCAAATTGGGTGAAAATGCACATGCCGGTAATGACATGATTCCTCAACATCCGGATGGTTCAGCTTATGATCATTGGGCACGTGGCGGCGCATATGTAAAAGCACGTGTTTCAAACACGACTGCTACTTATGGTACTCAGGTTTTAGACTTACCTGTACTTGCAAGCAATACTGCGCGTTTAGTACCTGAATACTTTACAGGTGTATTGGTTGAAAGTAATGAAATCGAAAACTTAAGCCTCGTTGCTGGTAAATTTACTGAAAACCAGCGTTCAAGCCAGATCAAATCTGATGGTAATGAATTGGATCGCGCAATAGTTTGGGGTGCAAAATACAAATTTAATGATGCAGTGAATGCTTCTTACTATGGTACAGACATTAAAGACCGCCTAGAGCGTCATTATGTTAATGCAAACTATAGTTATGCATTGGCGAATGGTAGTACTTTAACTCATGACTTTAGTGGCTATCATACTGATTGGGATAAAAAGTCAGATGGTGGTGCATACACTTATTCGCATACCACAAATGATCTAAATAAGTTAAGCAACAATATTTGGGCAATTTCTACGACCTATAATAAAGGCCCACACAATGTCATGCTAGCTTACCAACAAAATACAGGTAATACAGGTTATGACTATGGTTTAGGTCAAGGTGTAGGTGATGGTCATCAAACCATTTATATGCCGAACTCATACCTGTCTGACTTCATTGGTAATGATGAAAAATCAGCACAGCTTCAATACACTTACGATTTCAGTGCAATGAATGTTCCTGGCCTATCTTGGACTTCTGCATTTGTATATGGTTGGGATATTGATGTTGCTAATCAAAATGATCGCTCTCAATTAATCACTGGTGATGCTCAAGAACGTGAATTCTTTAATCAGGTAAAATATACAGTTCAATCTGGTTTTGCTAAAGATACCAGCTTACGTGTACGTCACTCATACTACCGTGCGAGTGATGAATACCAATACGGAAACTACATTGGTGACACTAATGAATGGCGTATCTGGTTAGACATTCCTGTGAAATTATTCTAATTCACACGAATTTCAAGCCATAAAAAAACCTGCACAATGTGCAGGTTTTTTTATTCCAGGCTTTAAAAAGTTAAACCCTAGACGACAAAAAGCAATTATTTATGTGCTTCTGCATAAGCAGCAATTGAGTCCAGTACTTCTTGTTTCGCAACATCAGCACCTTCCCAACCACTGAGCTTGACCCATTTTCCTGGCTCTAAATCTTTGTAGTGCTGGAAGAAATGTTCGATCTGGCTAATCAACAATGGAGGAAGATCAGTATATTCCTGAACATCTTTGTAGATTGGAGTCAGTTTGTCATGTGGAACTGCAACCAGTTTCGCATCAACACCACCGTCATCTTCCATGTTCAATTTACCGACAGGACGGCAACGAATCACAGAACCTGGCTCTACTGGATGAGGCGTTACAACCAGTACGTCTAATGGATCACCATCAAGCGATAGTGTGTTTGGTACATAACCGTAGTTTGCTGGGTAGAACATTGCTGTACCCATGAAACGGTCTACAAATAACGCATCAGAATCTTTATCGATTTCGTATTTGATTGGTGCTGCATTTGCAGGAATTTCGATGATCACATAGATATCGTTTGGCGCATCTTTACCCGCTGGGATATTGCTGTAGCTCATAGCATCACTCTTTAACAAGTTATATCTTTTAAAAAACCGCGACAATTATAACGGTTTTTAAAGATTTTTTTGGATTTTAAAATATCGAACTGTAAATATGTCCGCAGACCTGATGACTTAAACCAACTTGATGATCAGCAGCAATAAGGTCACAGGACATAACATCGAGAGCAACCATACGATAGAGCGTAAAGTCGCCCAGTTGGCCAGATAGCAGATTCCGTACAACACACGAAAAACCAGATAAGCCACACCAAAAGTCATCACTACACTTTGCGGCACCACCATATATTCCGCCATTAGAATAGCAGCAATAAAGAGTGGCAAACTTTCAAAGCTATTCTGCTGGGCAGCATTCGCGCGACTGGCCAAGCCTGAAGACTTTTCTAAAAATGCCCGTGGGTTCTGATTGTCTTTGCTGCTGAAGCCTGCTGATTTTTTTGCAATCAATGTAAACACATAAGGCAAAAGACAAGCGGCCAAAATGAGATAAATAACCCCACTAATGCTGTGCATCTGTTTTTTCTCATGAAAATTTTATCTCTATCATAGCATGGCATTTCGTGAATAAATTTTGTTAAATAGAGTGCTTTTTATTACTTGTTAAGGATTCACTATGGTCGCGCCTGATCAAAATGAAATGTTCGATGTCCTCGAGAAACAACGCCAGCATCAACGTCAAGTGGATCGCGTATTAAAAATTGTCCTGCCGATTGTGGCATTTCTGATGGCTGTCATTTGTGCCAATATGAATATCTGGTCACCAATCTTCACCTTTGCCATTTTATGGATTGCCTTTTATTTCGTCGGTATCAAGCGTATGCCTCTCTGGCACTGGCTGGTCGCGATTCTGGTGTATTGCTTGGTCGATAACATTCTAAGTTATGGCAGCTTTAATCAAACCGGATTTACTCGCCAGTTTGGCACCATGTTTATCTTCTTGGGAGTAGTTGGTGTAGGTCGTCCTTATTTTGATCGCTGGTTAATGAAAAAATAAAAAGTCCAAATCAAAAAAAGCGCCTGACGGCGCTTTTTTTTCTTATAGGTATTAGGCTGTTTTACGTAAATCTTTACGCAGGATTTTACCTACGTTTGATTTTGGCAATTCATCCATAAACTCGACATAACGTGGACGTTTATAACCGGTCAGGTTTTCTTTAGCGAATGCTAAAACTTCTTCTGTGGTTAAAGACGGATCTTTTTTCACGACAAACAGTTTTGGCACTTCACCCGATTTTTCATCTGGCACACCAATCGCAGCCACTTCCAGTACTTTTGGATGAGTTGCTACAACTTCTTCAATTTCAGATGGATAGACGTTAAAACCAGACACTAAAATCATGTCTTTCTTACGGTCTACAATTTTCACATAACCACGTGAATCCATGACACCGATATCACCGGTACGGAAGAAGCCATTCACCATGACTTTTTCAGTTTCATCCGGACGGTTCCAATAGCCTTTCATGACCTGAGGACCACGGATTAAAATTTCACCTTGCTCACCCAGTGGAACTTCATTGCCTTCATCATCCAGAATAGCCACTTCAGTCAATGGTAATGGAATACCAATAGTGCCACTGAATTCTTCAGACGCAGGTGGGTTTGCTGTTGCCACCGGAGAAGTTTCAGACAAACCATAGCCTTCAACGATATTGGTTCCGGTAACTTTCTTCCATGCTGCTGCAGTAGAAGGAAGTACGGCCATACCGCCGCCCATCGCCATTTTCAGTTTACTATGATCAAGTTGCTTAAACTCTTCATTGTTTACCAGCGCATTGAAAAGTGTGTTCACTGCCGGGAAGAAAGTCGGCTGGTATTTACGTAGCTCTTTCATCACCGCAGGTAAATCACGCGGGTTTGGAATCAGAACATTCGCCTGACCTTTGTACATACCGTAAAGTGCGCATACCATGAATGCAAAGATATGATAAAGCGGCAAAGCACAGAAAATACGGTCATCTGGCTGACCATCTTGCGCACCAAATTTACTCTGGAAGATGCCGTCACACTGCAGCATGTTCGCAACCAGGTTACGATGTGTCAGTTCAGCGCCTTTAGATACGCCTGTGGTACCACCTGTGTATTGAAGAACTGCTGTATCGCTAAGGGTCAATTCAGGGCGTTTATAGTTACTTGGATTAACTTTAGATAACGCCGCATTAAATCTCACATGGCCTGGAATATCCCAAGCTGGAATTTGCTTGCGCACAGAACGCAATACAAAGTTCACCAGTGTCCCTTTCAAGGCACCCAGCATGTCACCGACAGAAGCTACCACGACATGTTTCACCGGTGTTTTACCAATAATCGCTTGATAAACAGAAGCAAAGTTTTCAATAATCACCAGCACTTCAGCGCCAGAGTCATTTAATTGATGCTCAAGTTCACGTGATGTATAGAGTGGATTCACGTTGACCAGTACCAAACCTGCGCGGAACACCCCAAGTGCCACAACCGGATACTGAAGAACGTTTGGCATCATCACTGCCACACGTGAACCTTTTGCCAACCCCAAGCTTTGTAGATAAGTTGCAAACTTGCGGCTCGCCTCTTCCAATTCATTGAAAGTCATAGCCTTATCCATAAAGATAAAGGCATCACGCGAGCCGAATTTTTGGAAATTACGCTCAAAAACATCTACTAGAGAAGTATTTTCTGCTGGTAATTCTACTGTTTCTGGAATCCCTGTTTTTTGGTATTCAGCAAACCAAATTTTTTCCATAATGGCCATCTCTCCAATCATAATCCTTAGTATTTCAACTGTTTTTTTCAATATCACACGCCATTTTTAGACTTGTATATGTGCGATATTGCATCCATCTTGTTGAATCGTTGTTCATATATAACGTATTTCGCAGGATGGATGCTAGTCTTATCTTTGAATCAACAGTTTATTTGCTTTTTGATATCCGCGTGGTAAAAGCTGTCCTTTTGCACCGCGCTTGCCGATATATTTACGCAAATCATCCCCTTTTAATTTTAACTGCTGTTGTCCTGCAAGCACTTGAATTATTTCATCAAGCTTCAATATTGTCATGGACAAAATTTGTTCATCATCTTCAAGTTGTATCAATTTATTTCCTTTACCTTTGTTCAATACAGGTAATTCTGTTAAATCGACAATCAACAGGCGTCCTGCTGAACTGAGCAGTGCAACATGTGTGGCATCTTCGAGTGGCTGCAGGTTCATGACCTCTGCCCCTTCAGATAAATTCAGGAAAGCTTTCCCGGCTTTGGCACTGGTATCCAGCTGCTTGGCCTGGGTTTTAAAGCCATAGCCTTTGTTGCTTGCTGCTAGAATTTCAGTTTCATCCTCTGCCACCAGAACCTGTTTAAAACCCACTCCGCTGCCTGGAGACAGTTTTGAACTGAGCGGTTCGCCCAGACCACGCGCAGACGGCAACGTATTGATGGCCAAGGCATAGCTACGCCCAGTGTCATCTAATACATAAACGCGTTGGTTGGATTTGCCCTGTGCATGACTCAAGTACTGATCACCGGCACGGAAATTCAGATTTTCTGCATCGACTTCATGACCTTTGGCACAGCGAATCCAGCCAGCTTCTGATAACACCACTGTTACAGGATCGGCCGGCAACATTTCATTTTCATTAATTGCCGCCGCTTCAGCGCGCTGCACGATTGGCGAACGGCGATCATCACCAAATTTCTTGGCATCGTCTTTCAGTTCAGCAATGATCAGGTTTTTTAAAGATTCTGGATTGGCCAGTTGTTCACGAATTACTGCCGCTTTTGCTTCCAGTTCTTCCTGCTCACGGCGCATTTCCATTTCTTCAAGCTTGGCTAAATGACGCAATTTTAGTTCTAGAATCGCTTCGGCCTGAATCTCGTCAATATTAAAACGCTGCATCAAAACTGGTTTTGGCTGATCTTCTTCACGAATAATCTGAATCACTTCGTCAATATTCAGATAAGCAATGATCAGACCGCCGAGAATATGTAGGCGTTTTTCGATCTTGTTCAGATGATATTGCAGACGGCGTGTTACCGTGGTTTTACGGATTTCAATCCATTCCAGCAAAATACGACGAATTGATTTCACCTGTGGACGGCCATCGGCACCAATCATGTTCATATTGACACGATAACTGGATTCCAGATCGGTGGTGGCAAACAAGTGACTCATCACCGATTCGGCATCAATACGATTCGAACGCAGAACAATGACTAAACGGGTTGGATTGGCATGATCCGATTCATCCCGTACATCACTGACCAGTGGCAGTTTTTTGGCCTGCATCTGATCGGCAATCTGGGTGATGATTTTGGAGCCTGAGACCTGATATGGCAGTTCGGTGATGATAATTTCGTTTTTATCGACGCTATAGACCGCACGCATGCGATAACTGCCACGACCTGTGGTCTGAATTTTTAACAGTTCAGCAGGCGGGGTGATAATTTCGGCTTTGGTCGGCAAGTCTGGCGCGGGAATATATTCTGCGATTTTTTCATCGGTCAGGTTCGGATTACGAATTAGCGCAATCGTCCCTTTGACCACTTCACGCAGGTTATGCGGTGGAATGTCTGTGGCCATACCGACAGCAATACCAGTGGTGCCATTCAGCAAGATGTTCGGTACACGTGCCGGCAAGTTCACCGGTTCTTTCATCGAACCGTCAAAGTTGTCCTGCCATTCACAGGTGCCCTGTCCCAGTTCAGACAGTAATAGTTCACTGTACTGGGAAAGCTTGGCTTCGGTATAACGCATCGCTGCGAAAGACTTTGGATCATCTGGTGAACCCCAGTTGCCCTGCCCTTCAATAAACGGGTAACGATAACTAAAGGGCTGTGCCATCAGCACCATGGCTTCATAACAGGCCAAGTCACCATGCGGATGGTATTTACCCAGTACGTCACCGACTGTACGTGCCGATTTCTTTGGTTTGCTGGTCCATTTCAGGCCCAGCTCACTCATGGCATAGACAATCCGGCGCTGTACCGGTTTCAGGCCATCGCTAATATGAGGGAGTGCCCGATCCATAATCACGTACATGGCGTAATTCAGATAAGCTTGTTCGGTAAATTCTGCTACGGAGCGGTTTTCTGTCGCATGATGCGCAAGGCTTGTCATAACAACCTATAGTCCTAAATAATTCGTTTTTGTATCAATGTTTCTTATGCTAAGTCGTGGCTGTAGATGACACAAGGGCATCAAATCGTTCAGCGCGACAATTTGTGTCTTATGGCCTAAAAATATCCACTTTATAGGCCCTAAGCAACTAAAAAATCATTCCCTTTATAAGCCCATCGATTCGAGGGTCTTGCCTTTGGTTTCTTCACCCAAGACCAGAATCACAATCGCGACAGCGACCAGAACTGCCGTAAACATGGTAAAGACATAGCTAAAGCCATTCGGCATACCCATCAGATGGGTTACAGCAAAAGGTGCCGCGATACCGCCAATCCGGCCAACAGCCCCGGCCCAGCCTGAACCAAAGGCACGGATATTGGTCGGATATTGTTCCGGGGTATAAGTATAGAGTACGCCCCAGGCACCCAGATTAAAGAAGGACATCAGACAGCCCCAAATCACGATTTCAGTAACACTACCCGACTGACCAAAGAAATAGGCCGAGACCGCGCACATGCCAATAAAGCCGGCCAAAGTCGGCTTACGACCGAGTTTTTCGACCAGCCATGCCGCCACCAGATAACCGGGCAACTGTGCCAGAATCATAATCAGCACATATTCAAAAGACTGGACAATGCTATAGCCTTCTTTGACCAGTAAACTTGGCAACCAGGTAAAGATGCCATAATAGGAAAAGATAATACCGAACCAGATCAGCCAGAGCATAAGCGTACGGCGCGCAAAGATACCCGACCATAACTGGGAAAATGAAATATTCTGGTTCTCTGCGACCGGTTTCACTTCAAAAATTTCATAGACTTGAACGCCACATTGACGCTCAATCTTTTTCACCAGTGCCGAAGCTTCCTCTATACGGCCACGGTTAATCAGGAAAGGAATAGATTCCGGCACCATTTTCCAGATCACGATGGCATACAGCGCAGGCAGGCCACCAATCATGAAAGCGGTTTGCCAGCCAAAATCTGGAATGATAAAGCGCGATACTAGCGCCGCGACCAGCCAGCCCAGCCCCCAAAAACTTTCCAGCAAGACAATAAAACGGCCACGTACATGCGCAGGAATATATTCACTGACCAGCGTTACGGCCACGGGTAGCTGACCACCCAAGCCTAAACCGACAATAAAACGGAATACTAGTAGCCAAGTCAGATTCGGTGCAAAAGCGCAGGCTGCCGTGGCCAAGCTATAAATGACCAGAGTCGCAGCAAAGACTGTTTTACGGCCAAAACGGTCTGCCAGGCCACCTGAACAAATCGCCCCGATCGCCATGCCGACAAAACCGATCGACACTACCCAGCTTTTTTGATCCGCAGTCATCTGCCAGTCTTCAGCCATTTTGGCCAGGATAAAGGAAATCAATCCGGTATCCATCGCATCAAACATCCAGCCCAGTCCAATCACCACCAGCAAGGTGTAGTGAAACCTACCAATCGGTAAGCGTTGTATGCGAGAAACTAAATCCATAACAAAAATCTCTGATCAGGTGGAACGGGAGATGCTGCTTTCTCAACAGGTGGGCTGCTTTATATTTTTTATACTACGAATTGAGTTGAATGCGGCTATTTTTATTGCCGCACTTCATACATTTAAAAATTAAGATTCGTCTTTGGAAGATGCCGAGTGCTCATCATCATCTTTATAAATGAATTTTGGCATTTCCAGACCAAAATAGATGGCGATCAGACGTAAGCTAAAACCAAAGATCAGGGTAGACAGAATGGTCAGATCCTGCGACAAGCCGTAGTGACTACAGAGCCAGTAAAAGATCACTGAAACAAAGGCAATACTGGCATACAGTTCACGGCGGAACACCAGCGGTACGTCATTACATAAAATATCACGCAAAATCCCGCCAGACACACCGGTCAAGACACCCGCAACGGCGCTGACCACAAAACCATGTCCCATTTCCAGGGCAATCTGACAGCCAATAATGGTAAAGCCAATGAGCCCCAAGGCATCCAGTACCAGGAAGACATTACGTAACTGTCGCATCCATTTGGCAATCAGGATGGTGACGAAGGCGGCGCAACAGGTCAGCACCAGATATTCGGGATGTTTGACCCAAGTCAAGGGATAATGTCCGAGCAGAACATCACGGACCGAACCACCGCCCAGTGCCGTGACACAGGCAATAATCATCACGCCAAACCAGTCCATGCTGCGCCGGCCAGCGGACAGTGCCCCGGTCATGGCTTCAGCGGTAATTGCAATAATATAGATGACGGTCAGTAACATCGCCCTGCTTCCACCTGAGGCTATGAGATGGCGGCTATTCTAAGCTAAATCTGTGTGAAAGTTATAAGAATCCGGCACAACATTGCTTAAATTTTTTCCCCGAACCACAAATGCAGGCCTGTTTCATGGTGATGTTATGGTCTGTAGTCGGATCCAGAAAATACCAGCGACCTTCAAACTTCACAAAATGCGAAACTTCATGATGCACCTGTGCCTGCTTGCCATCATGATAATGTGCCTTAAACTCGACCAAGGCATGATTTTTATCTAGTTTTTCATTGGCTTGAACAATTTCAAGCTTTAACCATTGATTGGCTTTACTCCATTCACTAATTGCCTGCAGGTCCAGCGCTTGTTGCTGACCCAGCGCAGTCGTGGTTTTGATGTAATCAATTTCATGCTTGGCGAAGGCACTGTAACGGGAACGCATGAGTTGCTGTGCAGTCTCTGCGATCTGTTTTCCTGCATGCAGCGGCTGACAACAGCTGTGATATTCGCCTTGTCCACATGGACATGCTTCTGACATTTTAGTTCCATAAAAATAGCCCGACAATGCGGGCTATTTTAGCAAACTTTAAAGACCAAACATGACTAGAGTCTAGTCCTGTGCAGGAAGCTGCGGAATGATATGCACTTTGTCGATCTTATGACCGTCCATGGTGACGACCTCAAAGATATGCCCGTCTGCTTCAAACTTTTCACCGCTATGCGGTAAACGTGCCATATGGAATAACACATAGCCAGACAAGGTTGAATATTCTTCGGTTTCATTGACCAGATCACGATCCAGCAGTAACGAAACATGACGAATATCAGTGGAACCATCCAGAATCAGGCTGCCATCTTCCAGGCTTTCTGCGGCAGCTTGCAGCTCATCTTCATCCGGAAATTCACCGGCAATTGCTTCAAGGATATCAATTGGCGTGACAATCCCTTCAATCGAACCATATTCATTCAGGACAATCGCCATTTGCAATGGAGCCTGACGCAATTGCTCCATCACCATCAGAACCTGGGCATTTTCATGCACGATCACCGGTTCACGTAAGTGCTTTTCAAAATCCAGCACCCCGGTTTCAATGTATTCGTTCAGGACTTTATGGGTCAGTACCACCCCGGCAATATTATCGAGTTCACTACGCGCCACGATCAGACGTGAATGGCTCATTTGCAATAAATGTTCTTTGATACTGTCGGGCTCATTGTCCAGATCAATCCATTCTAGTTCAGGACGTGGCGTCATCACCGACTTGACCGGACGTTCCGACAGACCCAGTACCCCCTGCACCATGACACTGTGATAAATACCGTTTTCATCATTAAAGACTTCATCAGCAAAGGCACGTGTCGCCAGAACATCTTCCGGCTCAGAAGAATCATTGTCCTGAGCAGGTTTACCACCCAGCATCCGCATTACGGCAGAAGCAGTACGGTAGCGCATGTCGGTGGTGGTCACCATTTTTTCCTGATTGCGTTTCATGGTTTGGTTAATAAATTCGACAATCACCGAGAAGCCAATTGCAGCATACAGGTAACCTTTCGGAATATGGAAACCGAAGCCTTCGACCACCAGCGAGAAGCCGATCATCATCAGGAAGCCCAGACACAGAATCACCACGGTCGGATGTCTGTTGACGAAATCCATCAGAGCTTTGGATGCCCAGAGCATAATCCCGATGGCAATAATCACGGCAATCATCATCACTGACAGGTCTTTGACCATACCAACCGCAGTAATCACGCTGTCTAATGAGAATACGGCGTCCAGCACCACGATCTGGACAATCACCATCCAGAATACCGCATGGACCGGATTTTCTTCTTTGATGACGGGTTTGGCTTCCAGACGCTCATGCAGTTCCATGGTGCCTTTAAACAGCAGGAACACCCCACCAAACAATAGAATCAGATCGCGGCCCGAGAAAGCATGATCAAAGATGTGGAATAGTGGATCAGTGAGGGTCACTACCCAGGCAATCGAGGCCAGTAAGATCAAACGCATCAGCAGGGCCAGCATCAAGCCGACAATCCGCGCCGTATTACGTTGTTCTGGTGGCAGTTTCTCCGCCAAAATAGCAATAAAAACCAGATTGTCGATCCCGAGTACAATCTCAAGAACAATCAACGTGAGTAAACCGACCCAGGCTGAAGGGTCTGACATCCATTCAAAGATCATACGCTTGGCTCCTGAAGCTCAGGACTGCAGCATGGAATCACCTGACGCTGTGACACAGCAAAACAGAATTTTTTATATTGAATAAGATCAATTATTTGGCGTAGATTTATAAAGTTAAACGGCCAACTACCACTACCCATCGTCGTTCTATTGTTGTGAATCCAATTTTCAGTATATCAAGATCAATTTGAAATTCACCTGTTTTCATAGCTGTTTATCGATGAATTTTGCTGAGCCCTATTGCAGTGAAAATGTCCCTGCTCACAGAATTGTCATATTTATTAATTAAGCTATAGTCACAAGAAAGAAAAATGATAAGGTGAAGAAAATAAATGCAAAGCGTAATTCAAATGACAGATTATTTTAAAGAAAACTCCCCAAAAACAACACGCCCTCTAGTGGCTCTCTATTGTGGTTCACGTGCAGGCAACAAACCGGTTTATTTAGAAAAAGCCATTCATCTCTCGCAAGGACTGGCAGAACATGGTTTCGGGCTGGTTTACGGTGGCGCCAGTATTGGCTTGATGGGACAGGTCGCGGATGCCATGATCCAGCATGGCGGTGAAGCTGTAGGGGTGATTCCTGAATTTATGCTGGATTATGAAATTGCCCATAACCAGCTCACCGAATTACATGTGGTGACCAGCATGCATCAACGCAAGGCTATGATGGCCGAGCGGGCCTGTGCCTTTGTGGCCTTGCCAGGTGGACTGGGCACGTTTGAGGAAATTCTGGAAATTGCCACTTGGGGTCAGCTAAACCAGCACCAGAAACCGATGATGCTCTATAACGTGAATGGCTTCTATGATGCCTTGATTGCGCAGCTGGACCGCGCCGTTGAAGATGGTTTTTTACCGCCACAGCATCGCGCCAAACTGATCATTTGCGAACACGAAGAAGAAATTTATACAACTTTAACCAATTTAGGCCATCCGCAAAGATTTGTGGTTTAAACCGTTCCAATTAAGAAAAAAGCGAGCACCTGGCTCGCTTTTTTATTGGATTTTTAATATCAGGACTTATTGACCATAATTCGTCACAAAGTCATAAAACATCGGCAAAGTTGTTGCCAGAATGACCGACATGGCCAGACCGAACATCAGTTTCATGGCATCTGCACTGACATTACGTGAAGTACGATGTTTGTTGACTTCATCCAGAATCATCGACATGGCAAATTCACGACCTGCGAGTAATCCCAGGAATACCCAGGTGGTACTCATTGGAATGTTGCTCCACTCTTTAAAAACTAACAGGATAATGGCATACATGAAGTCGATAATCGTTGCAGCACGAATGTCGGTCACACCGGTTTTGGTGTCAACAATGTTCTGGATAGCCCCGCCACGTTGATACAGAATCACACCCAGCAAGACCACGAATACCGTAATCGCAAACATCAGGAATTCAAACGGCACCTGACGTGGCACATACACGAAGATGTTAGCCAGATCCTGAATCAACCATTGACTCCACAGGAAACCGGTAGAGACCCACTGCAAGCCCATCCAGACCTTGGAGTGTTCCTGATGACGTGTCTTGGCAAAATGGCGTGCCAGCTGCTTGACCACAAAACGATATATGACAATCGCTACAATAAAGGCGACGGCATAGCCCATCATCGATTTGACCATCATCGAGCCTAAGCTTGCAGGAGAGAAAATCGTAAGCACCAGGAAGGTGGTACTGACTGGAATCCCGTATTTGGTCAGTATTAACAGGAGAATTGGCGGCACAATATACAGCCAGGTAATACCACCTTCAGGGAAAGGAATCGTTTCTAAACGACCGTATGAGGCATCACCCACCCCAGATGCATACCAACCATAGACCAATACGACAATTAAAATTGAGCTGATATAAATCCACAATACCCACCATGGGCGATGTGAATTCGAAGAAATAAATGTCCCTAAGGTTTGAGGTACATCATTTCCGACAATAGAGTAAGCGGCCAAACAGAAGCCGATCACCATCAAAATCTCGATTGTCATAAAAACAAACCTATACGCGAGGAGATTTCAGCAGTGCTGAAAAGTTGGCCCAAGATTATGACGGTTTTATTTCATTTTAATGACAAGACTGTCATATATATGGTCACCTTACAAAAAAGAGCACCGAAGTGCCCTGAATTTAAAAGCTTTTGACTACTTGAGATTTACTTGATAAATCGTGGTACTGCCACTGACTTCATGGCCGAGCACCAGGAGGGGTTTCTTATTCGGGGAGTCTTTGGCGGGGATAAATACCAAACCTTCCGGTCCTAAATCACCGGCTTGTCCCATTTCAATCTGCGCTGTAGTCGCTTTAAAATCACGTGAATTAATATATTGCACAAAGACTGGTGATGCAGGTGTAGACACATCATAGACCATGATGCCACCGACACGCTCCAGCCCAATAAAGGCAAAGGTTTTTTGACCAATCTGCCCCAAGGTCACCCCTTCAGGTTCCGGCCCTTTATTGTCACTGCGATTATCCAGTCCGGCTTCTTCATGATTAAAGTTGAAAATCTCAGGATGATGTTTGGCAATATACTGCTCAAACTGATCGCCCGAATCCCATACCAGTTCTAAACCGGTCTGCTGATCATTTTCCACCCAGATACTGACCGAGCGGGTACCAAAGCTATATAAATGATCATAGACCAGATTGCCCCGTTCATTCAGTTTGGCTGTACCATCGGCATTTTTTTGATAGCCTTCGGTCCACGTAATATTTAAACGGCCCAGCAGATGATCTTCACGGCAGTCTTTGGCATCCCCTACAATAGCACCGCAGTAGGCAAAGTTAGTTGGATTGAGTTCTGCACCTTTGGCCAATACCCGAAGATGGGCTGGTAAATCATCGCCCAGACGGCGGTCAAAACCTTTGGCATGGACCAAGTGTTTCACCCGCCATTCTTCTACAAAGCCCTGGCTGGTATCGTTATTGAAATATGCAGGATTGTTTTCACCCCAGGCACGGGCATCGCCTTCATTGGCAGACACAATATAGGTTTTGCCCGCGACCTCGAAACTTGCAATCGCATCTGGCATATATAAGCCACGTACATTGGCCCAAGTTTGAATATTGATTTTGCCTTTACCGTCGACACCATCCGCATCGCTGACATCCATGCCATGACCCTTCATGCCATGATCTTTGAAGCCAAATGGATAAACAGCGAGTACCTTGGCAGAAGCCACATCAATTTTGGCCAAGGCATTGTTTTCCTGTAAGGCAACCCAGGCGGTTTTTCCATCTTTTGAAACAGTGATGTACTCAGGTTCAAAATCCTGCGCTGCGCTGGCCTTTGGTCCGAAAATGCGGATGCCCTGTTCACGCAATGCTGCTTCCCGTCCGTTAAAGGCTTTAAAGTCTGCTGTACGAACGATCGGGGCTTTTAAATTGGCCAGATTAATGACAGACACCGACCCTTCAGGGTCAACCTGATAATCATCAGAAGGCTCGCCTTCATTGGCCACCAGCAAAGTTTGACCATCCGGTGTGAAAGTCAGCATGTCCGGCAAGGCACCCACCTGTACGTGGGCCAACTTGCTCAGGTCTTTGGCCTGATATAAAGCAATATAGCCCGGGTCAGTTTTCACAGCAGCCTGAATCGCAATGGCGACAATGCCATTGTGTACCGCGACACTGTTGACCTCAGCCTCTGGCGCAATGTCATCGACCGTGATAGATGTTATTTTTTTCGGCTGATCAGGTCGACTTAAATCCAGTACATCCAATACGCCTTCTTTGGCATTGACCACGAATAGGCGTTGACTCTCGGCATCAAAGGCCGGAATTTCTGCTGCACTTTGCGCAAACATACCCGATTCATAAGCCGACAATTTGCTTAACTCGATCGAGTTCGGTGTAGCCTCAACGATTGGAACCGGTGTTTCATTTTCATTCTCACTTCCACATGCCACCATCCCCACAGCCAGCATGGCCACTATCAAAGACTTTAATTTTAATTTCATTTTTTTGTTGATCTATCATGAAGAATTCGTGACCAATTTATAACCAGAGCATTGCAGTGCCATGACAGATCGGTTGCAGTTCCTTGACACAACACCGCATAAAAGTTGAAACGCTTTATATACGACAGACTCGGCTGATTCCTTTAAACTATTCAAAATTTTCAGTTTTCCAGAATTATGAATGCCACGCCTACGCATCAAGCCTTAGATCCTGAGTTCAGACTGCTGGTCTTGTTGGTCTCGATTGGCTTTTTTATGCAGGGGCTGGATACCACCATTATTAATACGGCCCTACCTGCAATTGCCCAAAATTTGCAGGAAGATCCGCTACGCATGCACAGTGTGGTCGTGGCGTATGTGCTGTCTGTAGCGGCCTGCATTCCCTTAAGTGGCTGGCTGGCAGACCGGTTCGGGGTCAGAAATACCTATTTTGCTGCGATTATTATTTTCTCTTTGGCCTCTTTGGGCTGTGCCTGGTCAAGTAGCCTGAATGAATTATTGGTGTACCGGATCTTTCAAGGGATCGGTGGTGCATTATTGCTGCCGGTCGGCCGTTTGGCGATGCTGAAGATCATTCCCCGTACCCAGTTTCTGGCCGCCATGAGCCTGATGAGTCTGGCCGGCCTGATTGGTCCTTTAATTGGGCCGACCCTAGGTGGCTGGATGGTCGAATATCTGTCCTGGCATTGGATTTTCCTGATCAATTTGCCGATTGGCTTGCTGGGCGCACTGATTACCTTTAAGGCCATGCCGAATGTACTTGAACCTACAGTCGCTCGCTTTGATTATTGGGGCTTTATCTTGCTGGTCGTGGCCATGGTGGGCCTCTGTCTGGGAATTGAAAATTTTGCCAGTCCACAAAACTCGCTGTGGTGGAGCCTGAGCCTGATTCTGGTTGGTTTGTTGGCCACCCTGATTTATGCCTATCATTCACATACCCATAGCAATGCCCTGTTTCGCAGCCGGCTGTTTAAAAATAAAATTTATGCGATTGGCATTTTGGGTAATTTCTTTGCCCGTCTCGGCGGCAACTCGATTCCGTTTTTATTGCCGCTGATGTTGCAAGTCGCATTCGGTTTCGAACCCTTTATTACCGGTTTATTGATGATTCCGACTGTGCTCGGTTCGCTGGCCTCCAAACCCATTATCCGCAACATCATTCAGCGTTTTGGCTATCGTCGGGTCTTGCTGGTCAATACTTTGCTGGTGGGTCTGTGTATTGCCAGTTTTGCCCTGACCACGGCGGAAACCCCAATCTGGCTCCGTGCGATTCATTTCTTTATCTTCGGCATTTTAAATTCACTGCAATTCGTGTCGATGAATACCCTGACCTTAAAGGACTTGAGCCAGCAGGATGCCAGTAGCGGTAACAGTTTTCTGTCGATGATCATGATGCTGTCAATGAGTATCGGGGTGGCACTGGCAGGAACACTGGTGAACATGCTGAGTGCCTATTACGGCGCTGACAATCTGGTGGCTGCTTTTCATGTATCACTGATCTGTTTAGGCTGCATCAATATTATTGCGGCCTATATTTTCTGGCATATTCCTAAAAATACCCCGGTTTGATGCGCTATATTCACTTTGGGCTGATTGTAAGTTTTAGGCTAAATCACATATAGGCAAGGACTGAAAATGCAAAAAAATCAGGCTCCGAACAGAGTTCATAAATCGCTCTTGATTGGGCTGGGCATACTGATCACTGTGATCACGATCGCCATGGTTTATCTATGCCTGATGAAAGCACCATCTGCCCATGCAGCTGATTATCCGATCCAGGGCTTTGATGTATCGCATCATCAAAAAGAGATTCAGTGGCAGCAGATTCCGCCTGAAAAATACCGTTTTGTTTATCTGAAAGCCACTGAAGGCGGCGACTTTAAAGATACCCGTTTTCAGGAAAATTGGTTGAAAGCACGTGAACGCGGCTTTTTGGTCGGTGCCTATCATTTTTACCGGCTCTGCCGCGATGGCAGCATTCAAGCCCAGAATTTTATTGACTCCGTACCCAATAAACCGGATGCCTTACCGCCAGTAATTGATCTGGAATATGACAGCAAATGCATCAATACCTATTCTAAAGAGCAGCTTTTAAACGAAATTCAGGTGATGCACGATGCCCTGAAAAAGCATTATGGCAAGCAGCCGATTTTCTATATTTCTAAAGCTTTTTATAATATTGTACTGGCAGGACACTTTCCTAACGTACCACTCTGGGTACGTGAATACAAAGGTCTGCCTGATTTAAAAGATCAGCCTAAATGGACGTTTTGGCAACATACCAGTCAGGGGAAAATTCCCGGTATTACCACACCGGTAGACCTGAATGTTTTTTATGGCTCAGAACAGCAATGGCTGGATTTTCTCAAAAAGAATGCGATTGTAGTACCTTCATCTGAGAATAAAGCGAAATAAAGCTGATCGCCTGAAAACAAGTTCTTTATAAAAACAACAAGGAAATAAAAAGATTGAAATGGATAAAAGGCATTTTACTCGGTCTGGTGAGTCTACTCCTACTCATCGCGGGTATGCTGGCTTATCTGTTGCAAGCTTCGGGCAAGGTTAGTGACTTTAAAGCGTGGCAGCCGCAAACCGGTATATCCGTTCACGGGCTTACAGTCAAATTTTTTGGTGTGTCCACCCTGTTACTCGATGATGGCCACGATCAGATCCTGATCGATGGTTTCTTTGGCCGGCCATCTTTGTGGCAAGTACTTAACCGCCCTATTCAAAGTGACAGGCTACTCATTGAACAACTGGTGCAACACCATGAATTGAGCCGAACCCAAGCCATTCTGGTCAGTCATTCTCATTATGATCATGTTCTGGATGTCCCGGCTTTACTAGAGATGCTTCCCGAAACTGCTGTGGTCGGTTCGCCGAGCACCCTGAATATCGCCCGGGCAAATCCCAAAGTTACTCCACAGCCATTACAGCCGATTAAGCCTGGGCAAGTACAGCAATGGGGGCATTTCCAGATCACTGCAATTCCCTCACAACATACCCCGCCCACAGTGGTAAATGATGATTTAGGCGAAGAGCTGCTACAGCCCTTTACTCTTCCGGCTAAATTTTCCGAATTTAAGGAAGGTGGCAGTTTCGACTACCTGATTGAGCATGCAGGACATAAAATTCTGGTCAAGGCCAGTACCGGATTTATTCCAGAGCAATTGCAGCATCTGAAAGTCGACACCCTGTTTTTAGGCATTGCCCAGCTTTCCAGACAATCCGATGCCTATCAGCAGCAATATCTGGCTGAAACCCTGAACCTCCTCAAGCTCAAAGTGGTGATTCCGGTGCATTGGGATGATTTTTTCAGCCGTTAAACCAGCCGCTGCAATTTTTACCCCGTCTTGCCGATGACACCCCAAAAAGTTTGCAACTTCTGATTCAGGCTGCCGAGAGACAAGGGAAAAAAGTCGTCCTGCTCAGCGAACCGCAGCCCTATTTACTCAACGCAGCCGTCGCTTCCCAATCCGATTAAAGGCCCTTAAGATAGCGAACATGCGCAAAATTATTCATATCGATATGGATGCGTTTTATGCCTCGGTTGAGCTGCGTGAACGTCCAGAACTGAAAGACTTGCCTGTGGTGATTGCCTCGCATCATCCTCGGGCGGTGGTCGCGGCTGCCTCCTATCCGGCACGGGTTTATGGCCTGCGTTCTGCCATGTCCATGGGACAGGCGCGCAAACTGTGTCCTCAAGTCATCGTAATTGAGCCAGATTTTGCCAAATACCGGCAGGTATCGGCACAGATTCATCAGATCTTCCAGCAATATACTTCCCTGATTGAACCACTGTCTCTGGATGAAGCCTTTCTGGATGTCACAGAAAATTTAAAACAAATCCCAAGTGCTACCGAAGTCGCCATGCGAATTCGCGAGGATATTTTTCAAGCCACCGGATTAACTGCTTCTGCTGGTGTAGCGCCCAACAAGTTTCTCGCTAAAATTGCTTCGGACTGGCACAAACCGAATGGGATCTGTGTGATTAAGCCATCACAAGTTCAGGGATTCATCCAGGATCTGCCACTGAAAAAAATTCCTGGTGTCGGTAAAGTCACCCAGGAAAAACTGAAAAGCCTGAATCTAGAAACTTTAGGCGATTTACAGCAAATTGATGAAGCCTTACTGATTCAACATTTTGGCAAATATGGACGGCGGCTATTTTTGTATGCTCAAGGCATTGATGAACGACCGGTCGAAGTGGAACGGGAACGCCAGCAAATTTCCAAAGAAACCACTTTTGATGATGACCTGCATCTGAACCAATGTCGCCCCTATTGGGAGCCTTTACTTGGACAAGTATGGCAAAGCCTGCAAAAGAAACAGCTTTCTGCTCGCGGCGTTACGGTCAAATTAAAACTCAAGAATTTTCAGGTGATGCAACACAGTAAAAGTTTTAAACAGGTGCTGCGTAGCCCACAGGAATTAGCCCAAGCCTTGGACTTACTGCTCGACGACCTGCATATTGCTCCGCAGATGCAATTTCGGCTGATCGGCGTCGGCGTGTATCAGCTCAGCGTCCCCGAAACTGAAACCCAGTTATTGCTACTCTAAACCTTTTTTGATCACGTTTTAGGCATCAGTTTAAAAATACGGCAACTTTGTTTTTACATTTTGATTTTTTAGAGTACTCTATCTGCGCAATGCATTATCCATGTATGTGCTGAGATGCTGAAAATCACCTTTACTTTCAGCATGCTGTCCTGTGATTAGCGTGACGATCAAATCCGAATATTACAGGGCAACTCTGATGTAACTCATGGAATCCCCTCCTGCATGTCTTCTGTAAATTCTTCTATTGTTCAAGAACAACGCGCACGTAAAGCTGCGCTATCTAGTTTTGTTGGTGCTGTTGTCGATTGGTATGATTTTCTCCTTTACGGCATTGTTGCAGCCTTAATTTTTAAAGATCAGTTTTTCCCTAGTATTGGCGAGAACATGGGCACCCTGGCGGCACTAGCCACCTTTGGGGTCGGCTTCCTGTTTCGTCCTTTAGGCGGTGTGGTATTTGGTCACTTTGGTGACAAGCTCGGCCGCAAAAAAATGCTGGTACTCACGGTAATCCTGATGGGAATTTCCACGGTCGGGATTGGTCTACTGCCAAATTTCGAGGCAATTGGCTGGTGGGCTCCGGTGCTGTTGGTGTTTTGTCGAGCCTTGCAAGGCTTTGCTGTCGGTGGTGAATGGGGCGGCGCAGCTCTGATGGCAGTTGAAAATGCACCCAAGGGTAAAAAAGCCTTTTATAGCAGTGGCGTTCAGGTCGGCTATGGTGTTGGCTTGGTATTGGCCACCGGTGCAGTGTCGATTATTATTGCGACACTGGGTGAAGAAGCCTTTGCCGAGTGGGCATGGCGTATTCCCTTTCTGGCCAGCATCGTACTGTTAGCTGTGGCGATGTGGATTCGCCGTGATCAGGATGAATCTCAGGAATTTGTAGAAAAGGTGGTCAAAGCAGACCATCATCCAGAAAAGCTGCCAATCTTGCAAGCCATCAGCAAACATCCAAAAGCTTTCTTCTATATCATTGCCTTACGTCTGACTGAATTACTGACCATGTATCTGGTCACCAACTTTGCCCTGAACTATTCCACCAGCAACCTAGGCATGGACAAACAGTTCTTCCTGAATATCACACTGATGGTCGGGGTAATTAGCTGTTTCAGTATTCCATTTTTTGCTTGGCTGGCGGATAAATTCAATCATCAGAAAATGTGTGTCTGGGGCGGTTTGATTGGTGCGCTTTCAGCCTTTCCATTTTTTATGGCACTCGATGCACAAAACACCTGGATGATTATTGTTGGCGCAATTTTACTGGCCAACGTTGCACACGATATGGTGGTTAGTGTCCATCAACCGATTTTCACCTCCCTGTTTGGCACAGAATACCGCTACAGCGGTGCCGGAGTTGGCTATCAGGTGGCGAGCATCATTGGGGGTGGTTTTACCCCATTTATTGCAGCGGCACTGGTGATTTGGGCGGATGGTTCATGGCATTATGTAGCCATCTATCTGGCGGTGGGTTGTCTGCTGACTGCACTGGTCGCAGCCCTGATGCCCAAAACTCAGGATGAACAACATGACAGTTGAACGTTTACACGTATCGAAACGCTTTTCGGAAATTGCTATTGCCGGTAATCTGGTGCATCTTGCCGGCCAGCTGGCCACAGATGTTGAACTGGATATTAAAGGGCAAACCCAACAGACTTTAGATATTATTGACCAGTTTCTGGCAGATGCCGGCACAGACAAAAGTCACATCATGTCAGTAACCATCTATTTGAAAGACATTGAAAAAGATTATGCAGCCTTCAATGAAGTCTGGGATGCCTGGGTCGCTGATATCGAAGCGCTGCCTCGTACCTGTGTAGAAGCAAAACTCTATGATCCACGGGTATTGGTCGAACTGACTGTCGTGGCGGTTAAACCAGAATAATGTTTCAAGATCGATACTCATAAAAAAAGCATGCTTCTGGCATGCTTTTTTGTTTTAGCCCACAGCTTTGATTTTACTGCGCTCTAAATCCGAATATAAATAATATTTTTTCAGATCATTGCTAACTATATATTTGGGCATTTTCTGCATTTGCGCTTGCTCCTGCAAGAAGTCCTGGCGCAACTGATAATATTCCGGCACATCATCGTAACGAATCACCCGATAACCGGCCATGGTTAGTAATGCATCCTGAAAATCCGTCTGCTGGGGACGCTTTAAGATTAAGGGATCATCCACTCCCACCACGGCTAAAATCTGGTGCTGCTGATCCAGAATTACAAAATCTGCAGTCAGGTTGCGGTACTTATGTCGAGTCCGGTTAAATTTAGTCGTCATTAAGGCATCATAGGAAACATGTGCCAGAATAATGTATTCAGGTAAGACTTCTCTCAGGCGAGTGAAGGTCAATTGCTCATTCAGGTTAAAAATAGCACGTTGCTTTAACGCACTGTCTTGTGGTTTGGAATTATTTCCGAGCTTTTTCCATGCCATGAGCACGACACAGAAGAGCAGGAAACTCCCAATCATAATATAGGTGGTCATGCCTAAATCCTTGCATTCTTATAATCATTTTTGTTTTATTGTTGTGCAGTATAAACCCACGCTTTATTTTAAATAGAGCTAACAACCAATCTGTTTAAATACCCATACAACTGGTATCAAAACTCGATTCTGTGTTACCTAAAGTGACATCTCTTTGAATGCCAATGAAAGTGGATTTAAAGTACTGATAATGCACTCTAAAACATCCATGGAATTGATCGCAATACATATCTGCCCAACTGTAGGACAATTCCGACAAAGTGTTATTTTTATATCACTTTTTTAAAGAACTTAGTCCAAATAATATATTCTTTTACACTTTCAACGAACAAACTCAGGCTACGTTACTTTACCCAATAGCTAAAAAAAGACACCGAAGTGTCTTTTTATTAACTTAATTATGCACGTGATTTGGGCTTTGCTTTAGGCTTTGGCCCACCAAACGGTTTTTTGGCATCGCCTGTTTCACGCGGCGGCAAACCAGTGTGCTGGGTCAGAATTTGACCACGTTCAGGACGTTTCTTGGTATTTGAAGGACGTGACTGAGCCTGTGCAGCCTTGCTACGATTTCCTTGCTCACCAGTACGTTTTTGCGAATCACCGGCAACCGTCGAGTTTTTCTTACGCGCCGATTGATACTGACCATCTGCGCTGCCTGCAGGCTGATAAGTCGGAATTAAATGCTGTTTCGAATTACCAATCAAATCCTGACGACCCATTTCTTTCAGGGCTTCACGTAATAACGGCCAGTTGTTTGAATCATGATAACGCAAGAAAGCTTTATGCAAACGACGACGTTTCTCACCTTTTACAATGTCAACATTTTCAGTATAACGCGCCACTTTCGCCAGCGGGTTTTTACCCGTGTAATACATAGTAGTTGCAGTCGCCATCGGTGATGGATAGAAGGTCTGTACCTGATCGGCACGGAAACCATTCTTCTTCAACCAAATCGCCAGATTCATCATGTCGTAATCGGTGGTGCCCGGATGCGCCGCGATGAAGTAAGGAATCAAGTATTGTTCCTTATCGGCTTCTTTACTGTAACGATCAAACATTTGCTTGAAGCGGTCATACGTCCCAATACCCGGCTTCATCATTTTATTGAGTGGACCTTTCTCGGTATGTTCAGGCGCAATTTTTAAGTAACCACCGACATGATGGGTGACAAGTTCTTTGACATATTCAGGGTTTAAAACCGCAAGGTCATAACGTAGGCCTGAACCAATCAGAATTTTTTTAATGCCTGGTAAAGAACGTGCTTTACGATATAACTGCGTCAATGGCGCATGGTCGGTATGCAGGTTTTGGCACACGCCCGGGAATACACATGACGGTTTACGACAGTTCTTTTCAATCTCAGGATCTTTACATGCCAGACGGTACATATTGGCTGTTGGGCCACCCAGGTCCGAGATAATGCCAGTAAAGCCTGGAGCCGTATCACGGATTTTTTCCACTTCACGCAGAATCGATTCTTCAGAACGGTTCTGAATAATACGACCTTCATGTTCCGTAATCGAACAGAAAGTACAGCCACCGAAACAGCCACGCATGATGTTCACAGAGAATTTGATCATGTCAAACGCAGGGAAACGGGCATTGCCATAAGCAGGATGCGGCAGACGTGCATAAGGCAGGTCAAACACGTAATCCATCTCTTCCGTAGTCAACGGAATTGGCGGTGCATTCAACCAGACATCACGTTCACCATGCTTTTGCACCATGGCACGCGCATTCCCCGGATTGGTTTCCAGATGCAGAATACGGTTGGCATGTGCATAGAGCACTGGATCTGCAGCAACTTCTTCAAAAGCAGGCAAACGGATTACGGCCAATTCGCGCGGCGGTAACTTATGTTTAATCGCTTTAGAAGCCGGTTGCAGTTGCACAATTTGCGTATCAGGATCTAGGTCATCCCCTGCTCGCACAATCGGATTGGCGACATGTTCTTTTTGGAAACCTTGATACTGGCTAGAATCCTTCCCTTGTTCAATCTCACAACCATCGATATCTTCAGTCATGACATACGGGTTAATAATTGGATCAACACGGCCAATGGCATCGACATCATTCGATGCAATTTCAACAAATTTGGCTTTAGAGGCACGGTTGTGTTTATTCACAATGAACGCAGTACCGCGAACATCAGTAATCTCGTGAATTTTCTCGCCACGTGCCAGACGATGCATAATTTCAGTGATTGAGCGTTCGCCATTACCGTACATCAAAAGATCGGCTTTTGAATCCATCAATACTGAACGACGGACTTTGTCTGACCAGTAATCATAATGCGCAATACGACGTAAGGATGCTTCAATACCGCCCAATAATACCGGTACATCCGGATAAGCTTCACGGACACGCTGGCAATACACGGTTGCCGCACGGTCTGGACGTTTGTTTGGCTGATTGTCTGGTGAATAGGCATCATCAGAACGGATTTTACGGTCAGCCGTATAACGGTTGATCATAGAATCCATATTCCCTGCTGTTACACCCCAAGCAATATTCGGTTTACCCAAAACGCGGAACGCATCCACGCTGGTCCAGTCTGGCTGTGCAATAATACCGACACGGAAGCCTTGGGCTTCCAGGGTACGACCAATAATGCCTGAACAGAAAGATGGATGATCGATATAAGCATCACCACAAACTAAAATAAAATCACAGCTGTCCCAGCCGAGTTGATCCATTTCCTCGCGTGACATCGGCAAAAATGGCGCAGGGTCAAAACAAGACGCCCAATATTTGTCGTAATCAAACAACGCTTTTGGCGCAGTCTGCATGGTATAAGCAGTAGACATGGCTAGCAATTCTCGGCTGGCAGATGATAGGAGATCTAAAAATAAGATCAAAGATGAAAGCCGATTATTTTACCATGAATCAGGTCTGGCTTGCTTGATTATAATTTATACAAATTCAGAGACTAACTGAATCATGCTTTATTTATCACTTGAATCTAAAGTTTAAATATTTCAAAAAAGAAATTTATCTTATTTATGAGGAGGAAAGCTTGGACAGAATCTCTAATTTGAACGGAGTCTTAAACTAAATGCCAAACCTGTCAGTAATAACACTGTGATAAACACAGTTAATCCTATCCAGCCATAATTTTCCCATACCAATCCGCTTGAACTTCCCAACATACTTGAACCCAAGTAATAGCAAAATAAATACAGCGACGAGCCGACTGCCCGATACTGTAACGACTGGATCGACACCCAGCTACTGGCGGTCGAATGGGCAGCGAAGAAAGAAAAAGTAAAAATCAGCAATCCGATAAAAACAATAATCAACTGATTGATCAGCATCAGCGCCAAGCCCACAAGCATCATCAGGATCATGGCTGCCAATATTCTGAATTTTCCATAATACTGTCCCCAATGTGCTGCTCGAGGGGAGCTATAAATACCAGCCAAATAAGTAATTGAAATCACTCCAATCCAGACATGAGATAATTCAAATGGCGCTTGGATCAAGCGATAACTCAGATAATTAAATACCGAGACAAAACAGCCCATCAAGATAAAACCTTGCAGGAATAAAACCCGAAGTTTTGGATCAGAGAGATTCTGTCTAAATGAGTTTTTAAAACGATTCAACTTAATTGGATAGGCTTTAAAATGTCGCGAAGCAGGCAAAAGATAGAAAAATAATCCAGCGATACAAAGATTTAAAATACCGATAATCAAAGTGGCAGATTGCCAGGAGATAAAATCGACTAGCACCCCGGCAATTAAACGTCCGCCCATACCGCCTATCGCTGTGCCAGAAATATATAAGCCCATGGCAAAACCGATATCTTTTTCTGTAATTTCTTCCCCGATATAAGTCATCGCGACTGCAGCGACACCACTGACTGTCAATCCAATCATTACTCGTGTGGTCAGAAACACGGACCAGATCGGCAATATTGCACTTAATAGTAATAATACTGAGACTGAAAATAGAGACCAGACCATAATCGGCTTACGACCAAATCGGTCTGAGATTAGCCCAGTAAAAATCAGGCCAACTGCCAAAGCAATAGTAGAAAAAGATAAAGGAAAACTGCTTTGAGTCGGGCTGACCTGGAAATAATCAGCCAGAATCGGCATCATGGGCTGTACGCAATACAGTGATGAAAAAATGGCAAAGCCAGCAAGAAATAAGGAAAAAAGCACTGCTTTAAAAGCAGAAGAGCCATATTCAATATGGCTTGAAGATGAATTTGAGGACATATCCGCTCCATAGACCGGTTCAGTATACGCCTCTCAATATTATTTTTATGTGATGTTTCAGTCGAAATAGCACATAAATAATAGTGATTTGACTAAAACCCACGCATAAAAAAATCCCTCTCTGCCTTAGCGGAGGGGGATTTTGGAATAATGAGCTGGCGATGACTTACTCTCACATGGGTAACCCCACACTACCATCAGCGCTAAGAGGTTTCACTTCTGAGTTCGGGAAGGGATCAGGTGGTTCACTCTTGCTATGGTCGCCAGCACAACTGTTTATGGACTTGTTCGGGTCTTATTTACGCTGTTTATTTCGTATGCCTTACTTCGTACCAAATAGAATTCATTAACAGGTTTTATTTGAGTTGAATATTGTCATACTAACGAGCTTATGAATCAAGCTGTTTTGCTGAATATCGAATCAATCGAGCTTTTATACAACAACTGTTTGGGTGTTGTATAGTCAAGCCTCACGAGCAATTAGTATTGGTCAGCTTCACATATCACTATGCTTCCACATCCAACCTATCAACGTCGTAGTCTTCAACGGCTCTTTAGGAGACATAAAGTCTCGGGGAAATCTTATCTTGAGGTAGGCTTCCCGCTTAGATGCTTTCAGCGGTTATCCCTTCCGAACATAGCTACCCGGCGATGCCACTGGCGTGACAACCGGTACACCAGAGGTTCGTCCACTCTGGTCCTCTCGTACTAGGAGCAGATCCTCTCAAATTTCCAACGCCCACGGTAGATAGGGACCGAACTGTCTCACGACGTTCTAAACCCAGCTCGCGT